>NZ_SFBZ01000168.1:0-15867 GCF_007095495.1 Microcystis sp. M_QC_C_20170808_M9Col
TCTCTGGTGCGTGCCTGTTGTAAAGCTGACTCTAAAACCGCAAGTTTTAAATTAGGTAAAACCTTTGATATATCAATTCTTTTGCTACCTCGATCGATTATTTCAAAAGCGAATATTTGAGGATCATCTACCTTAACACTCCAGTATTCACTAACCCCTAATTCTTCGTAGAGTAAGCGTTTATTGCCTAGATCATCATTGAGGGTAGATTTTGAGATTTCAATGACTAAATCTGGTGGAGGATACTGATTTAAATCAATAATCGAAGTCCCATTTGGTATCAGATTCGCTTTTTCTCCTAGATAGTAAGATATATCTGGCTGCACTTCTCTAATTCCTCTTTTACGATAGGAACAAGTGGGGAGTCCTTGAAAAGGAATTTCTTTGAGGATAGCGTAGAGACTCACCCCCAAAAAGACAACATGATGATCTCTAGCGTGTTCAAATCCAATAGGAGTCATTTCTAATCGATAATAGCCATTGTAATAATAACTTTTTCCTTGATTTTCTGGGAAGTTTTTAATTGCTGCTAAGTATTCTTCCCAACTAGCTTTAATCCATCGGTCAGTTATCCCCCTAGTTTCTAACTGTTGCATAGTTATCCAGTCCCGCCTTTAACATTTTCTGTAATTATAGCAATTATTGCTCAAATCAGAACCAGGGAACTGAGCAAGTATAATGATAGAATAGATTAATTGAGGAAAAATTAGCCCAATTATGGACACAACTTATGATTATATAATTATCGGTGGTGGTATCACCGGTTCTGCCTTAAGTTATGAACTAGCTAACCTAGGCAGTCGAGTCCTCTTATTAGAAAAAGAAACCCATCCCCTCAACGCCACTTTCTACAGTTACGGGGGTTTAGCCTATTGGTCGGCCACCACAGAAATCCAGAGAAAATTATATCAAGAAGGTCGAGAAATTCAGCGCAATTTATCGCAGGAATTGGGCATAGATAACGAATACCGGGACATAGAGTTAATTCTCACCGTTAACCCCGAAGATGATCCAGCCACTGTGGCCGAAAAATTTGCTATCTTTGCTATTACCCCCGAAATTCTCGATCCGCAAGCGGCGATCGCTTTAGAACCCCTATTAAATCCCGCTGCTATCTCCGGAGCTTTACGACTGCCCCACGGTCACATCAACGCCGAAAAAACTAATCTTGCCTATCAACAAGCTTTTCTACGTCTGGGAGGCACGATTATTCGGGAAGCTGTCATCGAATTAATTGAAACTGCATCGAAAATTACCGGCGTAAAAACTCCTAAAAATAATTATCATGCTGGGGAAACTATCGTCTGTGCGGGGGGATTAACCCGGTCTTTACTGCAAAAATCTGGTATTACTGCTCCCGTCTATTTTACCCATGCCCAGGTGATCAAAATTCCCCCCACTGAGATCAAATTAAACACCCTAGTTATGCCCGCAATTCCTGCCAGATTGCTATTAGAGCAAAAAATCACCCAACTAGAAAAGCAGGGCATTTGGCAGAGAGAAACCCCAGAAATAATTGCCAGTGTTTTAGAAACGGGGGCGGTACAATTCCGGGATCAAAGTCTTTATCTAGGGCAAATTAGCGCCATTATCACCGATCCAGACGGGATTTTAAACCCTCTGGCGGGGGAAAAAGCAATCCGCACCGCCGTGGGGACATTGCTACCCTCTTTAGCCTCTCTACCCGGAAGCTGTCATCATTGCCTAGTGGCCTTTGCCCCCTCGGGACGGCCTCTAGTGGGAGCGATCGCAGATAAAGTGGGATTGCAGGTATTTTCTGGCTTTACCAGTACACTTGTATCGGCTCCGCCCCTAGCCCGACGTTTCGCTCGTCATCTGCTAGGGGAAAATGACGAGATAATTAGGGTTTGCTGAAAAAGTTTTTCGTGGGGACAGGGTGTGGCCCCCCCAACCCCCCCGACATCGGGGGGGCGTGTGGGGTGTGGGGTGTAGGTTTTTACCCATTTTCATCTGGTAAATTACCTAATTTTCAGGGAAAAAGTCCCGGAATTTTCCCCCCGATCCCTCCCAGATCTGGGACTTTTTGATTGACCAAAAGTCTAAAAGTCTTACCCAACAAGGTTTTTAGATTTATTTAGCAAACCCTAATTGCTAATTGACAAAAGTTAAGAGAGAAATTAACTGATGGTTGCAATTAACCCTAATCGACTTTTTCCAACTGCCAAAGAATTTGGTTTCCCTCGCGTCTGACCCGGGAGATTACCCAATTTCGCCACGGCCAATGGTCGCCTCGACTGGTAACGGCCCCTGGATTAATATCCATTAAATCGGCCACTTCGGCGCTGGTAATCAAATAACCGCGATTGGCCACTTCATCGGCAATGCGTAGGGTTTCGATGAGATTTCTTAGCTGGTCAACTCTTTCTCCCCGGGGTAATTGGATTTCATCGCCAGCGCTATTAGGTGGTTCATTCATAGTTAGGGTCTGGTCAAAGTTTATTAACAATTAAAAATTGTCGGTTGAGGCAAACAATCAAGCTTTCCTCTCGTTATTCTATCGATTCTATCAATAATAGTTGTCATCAAAACAGTCCTAAGCTGTTCTTAATTTAAATTGCTTGTTGAGACGAGGCAAGAGGCAAGAGGCAAAAGGCAACAGTAAAGGGATTGGGGGCGGTTCGGCTAATCTAAGAGTAAGCGGTTTAAATGCGTCGTCATATCTTTACTAAAACCCCAAAAACCCCTTGACAAAAAACACAGAATATAGTATGTAAATCAGGGAAAGTGGTTAGCGGTTACTGATAACTGATCACTGATAACTGATAACTGAAAATAACTGCTATAAAATTGGACTAGCCTTTTTCCCCAGAAAAAAATCCCCATCCATGACCTTAATCCTCTACAACACCCTCAGTCGTCGCGAAGAACCCTTTACCCCCCTCATCCCCGGCATTGTCTCCATGTATTGCTGCGGCATTACCGTTTATGATTATTGCCATTTGGGTCATGCGCGTACCTGTGTGGTTTGGGATGTGGTGCGGCGTTATTTAGAGTATCTCGGTTATAAAGTGCGCTATATTCAGAATTTCACCGATATTGACGATAAAATTCTCAATCGGGCTAAAAATGAACATACCACCATGGCAGCCGTGGCCGAGAGATTTATCGAGGCCTACTTTGAGGATATGGCAAAATTAGGAGTCAGACCGGCGGACGCTTATCCCCGGGCCACTCATACCCTCGACGGTATCAAGCGCCTAGTCTATGAATTAGAACAAAAAGGCTATGCTTACCCCAGCGATGGCGATGTTTACTATTCCGTCCGTCGTTTTTCTGATTATGGCAAACTATCAGGGCGAAAACTGGATGATCTGCAAGCCGGGGCCAGCGGCCGGGTAGAAACCGACGACCCGGAAGCAATTAAAAAACAAGACCCCTTTGATTTTGCCCTCTGGAAGGGGGCAAAATCGGGGGAACCTAGTTGGGATTCTCCCTGGGGTCAAGGTCGTCCGGGGTGGCATATTGAATGTTCGGCCATGGTCAAAGAACAATTGGGAGAAACTATCGATATTCATGTGGGGGGAAGTGATCTAATTTTTCCCCACCACGAAAACGAAATCGCCCAAAGTGAAGCGGCTACGGGTAAACCTCTGGCCCACTATTGGTTACATAATGGCATGGTCAAGGTGGCAGGGGAAAAAATGTCGAAATCCCTCGGTAATTTCATCACTATTCGCGAGTTATTGGCAAAATATGACCCCTTAGCCGTGAGATTATTAATTTTAGGCGCCCAATACCGCAAACCGATCGATTTTTCCGATGAGGGATTGCAGGCGGCCACTAATGGCTGGCATACTTTACAAGAGGGTTTATCCTTTGGTTATAAGCATCTTCAGCAAGATAATCCCGCAATTACTGACCAAGAGCTAGAAAATCGCTTTCAAGAGGCGGTAAATCACGATTTTAACTTTGCCGGTGGTTTAGCGGTGTTATTTGAAATCGCTAAGGAATTACGCAAGGAGGGTAATAATTTAACCCATGCGGGTAAGACGGACAGCCATCTGGCTCAATTAGCGGTAAAATGGCATACTTTGGTGAAATTGTCTAGGGTTTTGGGCTTAGAAATGGCCGCTGACCAGGGAGAAACCCCTGTTTCTGAGGGAATTAGTGCAGCGGATATCGAAAATCTGATCCAACAACGGACAGAGGCGAAAAAAGCGAAAAATTACGCCGAAAGCGATCGTATTCGCGCAGAATTAAAAGCCCAAGGCATTAGTTTAATCGACCAACCCGGGGGAGTGACTAAATGGTTAAGAGAGGGAGACTAGAAATTCTTTGACCACTTCCTCCACTTTGCGATCGCGTCCATCCACCTGATAGTTTAATTTCTGCATAGCTGTGGAGGTAATTTTGCCGGTGAGTTTGTCTAAAACCTGTCGCAATTGCGGATATTTTCGCAAACTATCCAGGTTAAAAATCGGTACCGCTTCGTAGGGAGGAAAATAGCGTTGATCATCTTCTAGGATGACTAAATCTAGCACGGGAATTAAGCCATCGGTGGAATTTCCCGCCACTAAATCCACTTGTTTTTCGGCTAAAGCGCGGTACATTAACCCTAAATCCATCACTTTCGGGGGTCCGGCAAAATTTAGCCCGTAGGTCTTCGCTAATCCCTTGTAACCGTCTTCCCTTTCCAAAAATTCATAACCAAAACCCGCTTGCCAATTGGGGGTATATTTAGCCACTTGCGAGAGAGTTTTCAGATTGTATTGACTGGCGGTTTCTCCCCGGATAACAATGGCGAAAGTATTCTCGAATCCTAAACTGGGAAAGACTTCTAGATTAAATTTTTCTGGATAAATCTCCTGCAGCTTTTCAGAGACTAATCGGGCATCGTTAAGGGGTTTTTCTTGCAAAATTCCCGTGAAAGCCGTGCCAGAATACTCCACATAACCATCGATTTTACCCGCTTTCACCGCTTCATGACAGATCAGAGTACCACCGAGATTAAATTGACGCTCAACCCGTAAATTCGTCTCTTTTTCGATTTCCTGTGCCAAAATTTCCCCTAAAATCACCTGTTCAGTAAAATTTTTGGAACCGATCACCACTGTGTCGGGGGATGAATGGAAAATTTGAGTCAAGAGGAAAGATAGCAAGGCCAACCCGATTAAACCTAATCCCCATTGCCATTTAGAGGGCTTTTTCGGGCGTTGCGAAGGGGAAAAGGTCTTTTCTAACCAACCGAGACTCCAATCGGCAACAAGGGCTAAAAAAGCGGCAGGAATTGCCCCCGCCAAAATTAACTGATTATTGACCGTGGCAATACCGCGAAAAATAAACACTCCCAAACCACCGCCACCGATGGCAGCTGCGATCGTAGCCACACCGATAGCAATCACCGTCGCAATTCTCACTCCTGCCAAAATTGTCGCCCTGGCTAGGGGTAATTCGATATAGCGCAGGATTTGACCGTCGGTCATGCCTAGGGATAACCCGGCTAATTTTAATTCGGGATCAACTTTTTTGATGCCCAGATAGGTATTTAAAACAATTGGCAGTAAAGTATAGAGAGTTAGGGCAACAATAGCGGGAATTTTGCCGATTCCTCCCAAAAAAGGCACGGAAATTAAAAAACCAAATAGGGCTAAACTGGGGATAGTCTGTAGGGTGTTAACGATCGCTATAATTGGTTGAGCGAGAATAGCTTGACGACTAATCAAAATACCTAGAGGAATCCCGATTAAGCTACCCATAGCCATGGCTATTCCCGTCAAGAAAAGATGTTCTCCAGTGCGAAAAGCGATTTCCCCCGCATAATCTAGCCAAAAACTATCCATAAACTTCTCTTAAAGCGGCTGCTTCATCCTATTGTGTAGAATAAATGGGATCTATTAGTTCCAGTCTTTATTTAAAGATTCTATCACCATCTTGACATTATTTCCTCGCTAAAGACAAATGACTAACAAATTTAATCCTCGGGCTAAAACTGTTGCCGATTGGGCCTATATCGGTATTGATAAACATTTTCATAAAGTTCTTAAACACGAAGCTGGGGTTTTACTCGATCAGGATACGGAAGAATTACATCAAATTCGTGTGGGAATGCGCCGTCTTCGCAGTACCTTAACCGGTTTTGCTCCCGCTTTAACCATGCCGAAATCTGCCGATCAAAAACGGGTGGGTAATCTGGGTAGAATTTTAGGAGAATTGCGGGATTTAGATGTGTTAAAATCGGCTTTTGTCGGCCATTATCAGCCAATTTTACCACCGAAAGAACAGGATTTACTGAAGAAAGTTTTACAAGTTCTCGAACACCGAAGGGAGAAGGCTTTTGCTAAGGTAGAAAAGCTGTTGAAGTCCGATAAATTTCTCAATTTTAAGGCAGATTTTGCCAGTTGGTTGGATAATCCCACCTATCAACCGATTGGAAAATTAGATATTGCCACAGTTTTACCAGACTTATTATTACCGCAAGCGAGTCGCTTTTTACTCCATGAAGGCTGGTTAGTTGGGGTAAATTTAGAGGACTATAAAAGATTACGAGAGTTTTCTAGTCAAGAAATTGATGACTTATTGGAAAAAGAAGGATTATTACTGCACGATCTCCGTAAAGAAGCCAAGCGTTCCCGCTATAATATGGAGTTATTCACTCAGTTTTATGGCGACAAATATCAAGAGTATCTAGAAGATATTAAAAACCTTCAAAGTATTCTCGGAGAAATGCAGGATTGTTGTGTTCTCTCGGATTTTCTTAGCCAAATTTTCCCTAATTGTCTTGCCAAGGAAATGCCCACCTTACTAGAAATTTTCCGAAATATCCGTCACCAAAAATGGCAAGAATGGCAACCGCTACAAAAGAAATTCCTTGACGCTGACACCAGAAAAAGTCTGCACCAGACAATTTTACAGCCTATTTTTCGACCGAATAGTGTAGAATTAGAAACTAATCCAGAATCCTGAGATTAGGAACCGATGAATTTTTTTCAAAAGTTAAACCACGCCATTAGTCAAAACCAGACTCTACTTGTCCTCGGTTTAGATGCTAACCCCGAAATGATGCCCTCCACCCCGGGAGAATTAATCGTTAATTTAGAACAGTGGCTCAAGTTTATTATCGATGAAACTGCCCCTTTTGTCTGTGCCTACAAACCAACTTTAGGCTTTTATCAAGCTTTGGGAGCGGCAGGTTTAGAATTATTACAGCGAATTTTAACGGCAATTCCCCCTCATATCCCGGTCATTTTGGATGCTAAACACGGTGATATTAATACTAGCAGTGTTTTAGCCGAGACTATCTTTAAAACTTGGCAGGTGGACGCGGTTACTCTCAATCCCTACTCCGGACAGGACCACGTTGCTCCTTTTTTAGTTTACCCCGAGCATGGCGCTTTTATCCTTTGTCATACTTCCAATCAAGGCGCGATTAATCTGCAAGAATTTCCCAGTCGCGACAATCCTTTTTATCTGCAAGTCGTCAAAGAAGCTTGTACTTGGGGAACTCCCGAACAAGTATTTTTAGAAGTGGGAACCACTCAACCGGAGATTTTGAAAAAAATTCGCAATTTTGCCCCCGAAAGATTGATTTTATTACGCAGTATTTGGGAAGACAAAAGTAAATTCTCCGAGTTAATTACTGTGGGTTTAAATAGTCATGGCGAGGGTTTATTAATTCCTGTACCCCAAGACTTTTTATCTCAACCCGATTTGGGGGCAAAAGTCAAGGATTTACGCGAGGAAGTCAACAAAATTCAACAAAATCAAAGGCAAGAATCGAGCGGAGATGATACTTGGACCGCTAACGTTTGTCTTTTAAAACAACATCCTCATCAGGATTTAATTCTACAATTATTTGATATTGGTTGCTTGATGTTTGGCGATTATGTGCAAGCATCGGGAGAAACTTTTTCCTATTATATTGATCTGAGAAAAATTATCTCTAATCCTAATATTTTTCAGCAGGTAATTGAAGCCTATGGAGAAATATTAAAAACCTTGACATTTGACCGCATTGCTGGCATACCCTACGGTTCTTTACCCACAGCTACGGGTTTATCTTTATTATTAAATCATCCGATGATTTTCCCCCGCAAAGAAGTAAAAGCTCACGGCACAAGAAGAGTAATTGAAGGTAATTTTCAAGTGGGGGAAACTGTGGTAGTGGTGGACGATATTTTAATTTCTGGCAAAAGTGCGATCGAGGGGGCAGCAAAGATTAAATCGGCGGGATTATTAGTTAATGATATTGTGGTTTTTATCGACCATGGTGGCCCCGTTAAAGATAAACTTCGTAGCCATGGTTATCAACCTTATTCGGTTTTAACCCTAGCAGAAATTACCGATACTCTCTACGAAGCGGGAAGACTGACAGAAGCAGAATATAGCTGTTTTTTAAATCGCTCCCATTGATATTTAGGGTTTGCGGCAAAAAGTAGGGGCGAAGCATTCGGATAGAATATCTAGGGTTTCACCGATAGGTTATTGCCCGAATGCTTCGCCCCTACAGGACGCGGGCCGATGAAGAGGCCAGGTTTTGAACCACGATTCTCTCAAAATCTTGCACCTGTGGGAGCGAAACAGAACCCTAAAACCCTTACCTCGTCTATATTTCACATTTATTCAGCAAGCTCTACTTAGTTTCTAGCCTTCTTTTTCGGTAGGAGAATCGCCGAATCCTTTCTTGGAGCCTTTTGCCTGTTGCCTTCAGAAGCTGATTACTGATTACTGATCACTGAAAATTGTTAAGAAGCTTGACTGCGTAATACCTTTAGGGTATTCAGGAGCTTGCTTTCTTCTTTTTCCTCAAAAATAGTTAAATCTTCGGGTTTACAACGTTTTATATGCAATTTAATCCCCTGCGCTCCTTCTGTTTTCAAATCTTCTTCGTAACCAGCTTGAGCGACCACAGCCTCGTCTTTAGCGAGAAAAGGACCGAAATAATAAGTACATCTGGGATAGTCGGTTTTAATCTCGACCCAGTAGGCTAATCCGAACATTTCCAGTAAGCTAATCAAAAATTCTTTCATCTCGTTCCCCGTCTCAATCTACTCTGGTGGTTTTGTTACGTTCGTTTACATTTCGCAAACTTCCTTCCTATTTTATTTATACTTTCTCCTTTTGGCTATTGGGAGTGTCGAAAAATACAGATTTTCAGTCGGGGGAATTTTGCCAGCGTTGACGGTAAACTTCATAAAGAGCCATAGCCGCCGCCACCGAAGCATTGAGACTGGGGGTTTTGCCTGCCAAGGGGATAGATACCAACTCATCGCAGGACTTTTGGGTCAACAGACTCAAACCCTCTCCCTCCGAACCTAGCACCAATCCTATCGCACCCGTTAAATTAATTGTGTGTAAGGATTTACCACTTTTTGCCGCCGTGCCGTAGAGCCAAAAACCCGCCGCTTTTAATTCCTCTAAAGCACGATTGAGATTAACCACCCTGGCCACAGGTAAATATTCCAAGGCCCCCGCCGCCACTTTCATCACCGTCGATGTCACCCCGGCGGCGCGACGTTGGGGAATAACTACCCCCTGACAACCCATGGCTTCGGCGGTGCGAATAATTGCCCCAAGGTTATGGGGATCCGTAATACCTTCAGCGATGACGATGACGGGGTGGCGACTTTTGCCCTTAGCTTTCTCGATCAGATCGGCTAATTCTATATACTCATAGGGAGACATCTGGGCGGCAATCCCCTGATGATTGGCCTTATTGGTAATCTGATCGAGACGCAGATCATCCACCTCATCAATTACCGTGCCGTTGGCCTTGGCTTTTTCCAAAAGGGTATGATAACGGGGATCGTAACGGAGTCGATTGACCACCCAAATCCGATTAAGTTGGCGCTCCTCCTCCATGGCCGTTAAAACCACCCGGCGACCGTAGAGCAGATCATCAGCTTCTTGGTTTTCTGGAGTTACTGCCGGGGATTTAGCCAGAATTGGCCCGGTTTTCGGCCGCGAGGGCCGGCGAAAATTACTATTATCGGACTTGCCACGAAATGGTCGATCGCTCATGATTGGATGGATTAAGAGTAAATTCGGGAATAATACCTGAGGGCTATAATTCTAGTTTTTCTAATAGTTGATGTAATCTTGAGGGGTCTTGCAGATAAAGATAGCCGAACAGGGTTTCTAAACTGCTGGCCTGCTGATAGACTTGGGCTGTCAGACGACGGCGTTTTCCCGTGACCGCATTGCGTCCCCGGCGCAGAATTTCTTTTTCTTGGTCCGTCAGATAGGGCTGCAGTTGTGCTAAATCTAAAGCCTGTTGTTCGGCCCTGACTTTGCCCACCACCTGAGCGTGATAGTCTCCCAGACGCTGGGGCGGCAGTAAATAATAGGTGCGGATGTATAATTCATAAACAGCATCCCCTAGATAGGCCAGAGAAGCGGGCGATAATCGGTCAAGACCCTCTAGGAGTTGTGACCCCTCGCCACTTAGCTGTAAGCGAATTTTTTCGAGAGGAGATTCCACGATTTACGCTTTTTCCAGATATTCGATCGCCGCTTCTAGGGTGGGTTGCAGGGAAAAAAACTTCTCCAATCGCACCAGTTTTACAGTTTGAGTTACCCGGGGATTGGTAACAATTTGTAAACTGCCCCCTTCGGTTTTGGCCTTTTTTACCAATTTTACTAAAGCCCCTAAACCGGAGCTATCGATAAAATCAATCTGAGCGAGGCTAATAATCACATCCTTGGGACCTTGCTCCACATAGCCTTCGATCACCTTACAAAAAGTCGGTTCGGAAAAGGCATCTAAAAGACCCGTCAAACGGAAAATTTGGTACTTATCTCTGACCTCACGCGTGCCTCGCAAGCTGACGGTCAAGTTAATTGCTTCCGGAATAATCCCCTCCTAGCTCTAGAGCCGTAAAAATCAAAACCCTAGTATATCCTAAAAATTTACGACCGATCCTTTTTTGCTTGCCGCATTAAATCGACAAATTTGGCAAACAGATAATCAGCATCGTGGGGGCCGGGACTGGCTTCGGGGTGGTATTGTACCGAGAAAAAGGGCAGAGACTTGTGTTTTAAACCCGCTACGGTGCGATCATTGAGGTTGAGATGGGTAATCTCCACTTGCGGATTTAAAGATGCCTCCTGCACCGCAAAACCGTGATTCTGACTGGTAATTTCCACCTGTTGCCGCAGTCCACAGGGTTGATTTAACCCGCGATGACCAAATTTCAGTTTAAAGGTTTCTGCTCCTAGGGATAGCCCCAAAATTTGATGACCCATACAGATGCCAAAAGTGGGTTTTTCCCCTTGTAAAAGTTGCTTGGCTAGGGCAATACCTTCGGTGACAGCCGCCGGATCTCCCGGTCCGTTAGAAAAGAAAATACCATCGGGATTATAGGCGGCGATTTTTTCCGGGGGAGTGTCGGCGGGAACCACGATCACCCGACAACCGTAGCTGGCTAAACGCCGGAGAATATTGCGTTTGATGCCAAAATCGATCGCCACCACCGTTAACGGTTCTTGATCACTATCAATTGGGGCAAATTCCCAGGCGGACGGGGTGGGAGTCGTCCATTCGTACACTTCCTTGGTGGTAACTTCTTTAACGAGATTTAACCCGGCCATACTGGGGGCTGCCTGCACCAGCCGCAGTAAATCGTGATAATCGAGTATTTCCGTAGAAATTGCCCCATTCATCGCCCCAACCGAGCGAATTTTGCGGGTCAGAGACCGGGTATCGATGCCATAGATGCCAATAACATGATGATCGGCCAGATAATCCGGTAGGGATTGGCTAGAACGCCAATTACTGGGCCGGTGGCAGATATTTTTGGCGATCGCTCCTTTCACCTGGGGACGAATTGACTCCTCATCCTCGGAGTTAACCCCCGTATTTCCCAATTCTGGATAGGTAAAAGTGACGATTTGACCGGCATAACTGGGATCGGTGAGGACTTCCTGATAACCAGTCATCCCCGTGTTAAAGACAACTTCGCCGACGGTGGTTCCCTTGGAGCCGAAGGAATAACCCTCGTAAACCGTACCATCGGCCAGAACTAATAAGGCTTTTTGACTAGCAGCACTTGATATCATCGTCAATTTTTTAATCTTGAGTAGTGGTGAGAAACAGAAGTCAAGGATAGACTAGAACAGGGACTAGAAAACGAATTGCTTAGTTTTAATTGGCTAGAGCGTTTTATGATTAAGAGTACATCCGCTCAAGGACAACAGTTTCCCCTGACTAGCCATCGGCAAGATCCTATCGCTTAAAAAATAACTATATAAGTAATATGAGTGCAAGAAAACTGACTGATGCCACGAAAAAAGAAATTCTTAAGCTTTATCGGGAAACGGAGGCCACCACTTCCACCTTAGCCGAGCGTTATGGCGTGAGTAGTTCTACGGTCAGTCGTTTTCTCAAAAATTCTTTTTCTAGCGAGGAATACGAGCAGTTAATCCAGAAAAAACGCTTGGCCCGCAATCCTCGTGGCTTCGAGGAGGAGGGAGCAGCAGCGGATTTATCGGAAAAAGCGATCGAGGTGATTAGTTTGCGGGCAGCCCACATCGCAGCTAAGGATGAGCAGGCTTTTCAGCAACCGATCGCTTCTGTGGAACAATTAACCCTGTTAATGGATACCTCTTACCCGCCAGAAGCAGATAATCCAGAAGATACAGAAATTAATGGCGATAAGACCCTAGAAACCGCTAATTTAAACGAGTTTTTTGTCGAAGCTATCGAGGAAGAGGAGCTTGACGAGGATTGGGATGAAGAGGAGGATGAGGATGAAGATGAAGATGAAGATGAAGATGAGGAGGAACTAGCGGGGAGCTATTTAGGCCCGACTATCGTTAAAACCGCCCAATTACAGATCTTACCCCTCTCGGCGGCGGCTTTTCCCAAAACCTGTTACTTGGTCATCGATCGTGCTGCCGAATTAATCACCCGTCCCCTCAAGGATTTTGCCGAATTGGGTAAGGTTCCCCCTCAGGAAATCCAGCAGCGCACTCTCCCCATCTTTGAAAGTCATCGCATCGCTCGTCGTTTCTCCAAGCGCAAGGAAAAAGTGATTAAAGTTCCCGACGGTCGCCTGATCGAAAAAGCTCACGCTCAACTGGAAGCTAAAGGGATCACCCGTCTGCTCATGGATGGTCGTATCTACGCTTTAGAGTAGGGAATTAGGGGATTAGCAGGGGTTGGGAGATGGAGGAAGTGGGGGTGTGGGGTGTGGGGTGTGGGGTGTGGGGTGTAGGGTGTGGGGTGTAGGGTGTAGGGTGTGGGGTGTGGGGTGTCGGAAGAATAAATAGAAATAATCTCCTGTCTCCTGTCTCTTGTCTCCTGACTCCTGAATACTGACTCAAGGCTGACGGCTGACGGCTAAAAAGCTGAATAATCGAGTTTGAACAATAGATAAGTTTTTTAACAAGAGTAGTTTCAGATACTAATTACCCGATGGACTGGGGTAGAATTGGAAAAACCAGTCAAACTGTTTTAGCCGAGCTATTTAACTATGATGAAAATTAACTTGCTGTTCGGGTTATCTTCTCTTAAAAAATTGATAAAAAACTTTACATAAACTCAGAAGAGAGCCTCGTAAATTTCTCATCTAAAAGCGGAGTTAGTTATCGGACAAAGTTTTTAGGTGCTTTTGTTGATTACTTCTTAACCACCATCTTAAAGTAGAAGAAGGGAGATGAAAGTTAATCAGTTACTAAGACTCTACGAACAAGGAGAGCGGGATTTTTTAGCCATTGACTTGATGAGTCTAGACCTACAACAAGTGACTCTGATTGCTGTCAATTTTGCGGCGGCCAATTTGCGCGGAACTAATTTGAGTCGCTCTTTTCTGACTAAATCAAATCTGCGGGGAGCGAGTTTGAATTGGGCGAATTTAACCTATGCCAAATTAAGTCAAGCGCAATTAGTGGAAGCGGACTTAACCAAAGCTAATCTCACCGGGGCCTTTATGGTACAGGCAAACCTGCGTAACTCGCGATTAAGTGGGGCGGATCTTTCCCATGCTAATCTCCGGGGGGCGAATTTATGCGGGGCGAATTTATGCGGGGCGAATTTATACTTAGTTAATCTCTTGGAGGCAACCCTAGATAAAGTCAATCTCAATTGGGCTAATTTGCAAGAGGCGCGGTTAAGTGGCGCTAAATGTCGTCAGATTTCCGCAAGGGAAGCCAATTTTAGCGGCTCTTTTCTTAAAGAGGTGGACTTTCAGGGGGCTAATTTAGAAAGGGCTAATTTTAGCGAGGCACGTCTGACGGGTAGTGATTTACGCGGGGCCAATTTAGCGGGTGCTAATCTAGCGGGAGCGCGTTTACAAGAGGTAAATCTACAGGGAGCGGACTTGAGGGGTGCTAACTTGACGGGGACTTGTTTTGAGAGCGTCACCGGTTGGACAGAAACCGCCCAAGAAGATGATATTTTTCCCCTAGACTGGTTTCAGCCCCGTTTTGCCACTTAAAAGTCAATATGTCTGCCGAAAGCCCCTCCTTTTCCTATCGATTAACGATTAGCTGGAGTGTTTAATCTTTGGTTAGGAATGGGGATTGGGGGAGCATTATTCGGCTCGTCCTCGAAGGGTAAAGCAGGGGGAGGAGGAGGAGTGGTAGCACTGGGAGATGGTGCTGGAGATGGCGTGGGATTAACGGCAGCGGGGGGACTTTTCGGGGTGACGACGGGTGCGGGAGAGCTAAAACCGAGGAGAGCTTTGCCAAAGGGAAAAACATTAGCCCAGCGTTGAATATTGGGATGGCCAGACCAATCTTGACGGGATACCTTCACCGAGAGGAGAGGTGCGATCGCCCCTGATTTTTCGGCCGTTATCAATAAATCAATTTTATTAAGACCCTGTTGTTGATTAAAACGACTGATGATAGTTTTCTCTGCTAATTGCGATGCTCTAGTCAATAATCCTTCGTAGGATTCTCCCCGTTTAACTGTGATGGGAAGATTAACAGTGGATTGAGCAAAAACCACATCAACGGCGATAATTCCCGTCAGCAGCGTTAAAACAGTAATAGACTTGTACATAGGACAGACGGTTAAACAGGCACTCCCTCGCTAGGGTCGGGATCTTCCCTGTTAGAGTTCCCCGATCGCTTTCTTAAATTACCATGACCGCTCTCTGGCCACAATTGAAATTTTTCGGTAGCGAAATCGTCCTTAGTCCCTAGTAATAGGCAATAGGGGAATAATTGGGGCTGGCTGCATAAATCTAAAAACTTTGGGTTCTTCGGTTTGTGTTATGCAATGGACGGGAGTTATAAGGGGTGAAACCCTTATATAGAAAGACATTGCTTCGATTTTTGCCAATTGTTTTCAATCTAGAACGAGCTAATCAATTACCAAACTTTGTTGGATAATATCTTTAGGCTTTTTCAAATCAAACAGTGCCGGCCATTGGAGTAATCGGGGGGAAAATTCAGGGACTTTTTCCCTGAAAATGGGTAAAACCCCACACCCCACACCAACGAAAAACTTTTTTAGTATAACCTAATTATATTTTGCTATATCGACCAGAGGTTGTTAATTATGACACAAACTAGCGAAACCGTTACCTATTCTCTCGAATCTGTCCTGACAAGGATCGAGAGTAAAATCGACAATCTCCAAAGAGATGTTAATCAGAAAATTGACTCTCTCCAAAGAGATATGGATCAAAAATTTGACAATCTCCAAAGAGATATGGATCAAAAATTTGACAATCTCCAAAGAGATGTGGATCAGAAAATCGACAGTCTCCAAAAAGATGTTAATCAAAAATTTGACAGTCTCCAAAAAGATGTTAATCAAAAATTTGACAGTCTCCAAAAAGACGTTAATGATTTAAAGGTGGAAGTCACAGAAATCAAAGGAGATATTAAAACTCTTGATCAGAAAGTCGAAACAATGGATAAACGACTGGAAAAAGTCGAAGATAGTTATGCAATCCTAGT
>NZ_SFBZ01000169.1:0-10729 GCF_007095495.1 Microcystis sp. M_QC_C_20170808_M9Col
ATTGATTAGCTCGTTCTAGATCGAAAACAATTGGGAACAATCGAAGCAATGTCTTTCTATATAAGGGTTTCATCCCTTCTAACCCCCCTCCATTGCATAACACAAACCGAAGAACCAGAAAAATTTTCCCGACTAGAAACAGGAAAATTATACTCTTGGACATATTGACAATCTATTCTTTTTGTGCCTAACCTCATGCAGTTGAGATAAGCGCGCTGGAAAGAAACCACATAGGCTAAAAACAGCAAAGGAAACCCAGCCAGAAAAAACCCCAGAAAAGGACGATATTTAGGAGCCTTATTCTCTAATAAGAGTGTAGTCAGCGTTTTTTGCTTAACTCGCATGGGAAACCCTACAGGTACTTTGTTCTAATTGTACTACAGCTTTTTTCAGCATCCTTCTCAGGATCGATTTATTTAATCTGCTGACGGGGAAAATTGTAATGATTATTCACGAAAATCTGACATCGGTCTCTAGACTGCCTCTATCTTGACCTTTTTTGTTCTGGTTTGCCACGGTAAAACCCTGTTTATCGAGTTTTTGTAAAGCTTTGGTGGTTTTTTGTTTATTGTTTGTATTTAAAGTAAATGTATAAACAAAGCTGTTTTTATAAGTTTTTATGACTTTAAAAAACTTTATAAGCTCTAAAAGATTATTTATATAATTTTTAAGCGTTCAATCTCACTCTAGCTATAGCAGATAAAAATTGAGCCTCTTTCCAAGGGGTGGGGAGATGGTCAATAATTGGGATCAAAGCACTGATAAACAAACTCACCATTCAAGCGCACATTTAGGAGAACTTCCATGCCTTTAACACTCGCAGTCTACGGAAAAGGTGGCATCGGTAAATCGACAACAAGCTGTAATATTTCGGCCGCTTTAGCCAAAAGAGGCAAAAAAGTCCTACAAATAGGCTGTGACCCCAAGCATGATAGCACCTTCACCCTGACAGGCTTTCTGATTCCCACAATCATCGATACCCTGCAAGAAAAAGATTTTCACTACGAAGACATCTGGCCCGAAGACGTTATCTATGACGGTTACGGTGGTGTCAAATGCGTGGAAGCGGGGGGGCCTCCGGCCGGTGCCGGTTGTGGCGGTTACGTCGTCGGCGAAACGGTGAAATTATTAAAAGAATTGAACGCTTTTGATGAATTTGACGTGATTTTGTTCGATGTTTTGGGGGATGTGGTTTGTGGAGGATTTGCCGCACCCTTAAATTACGCCGATTACTGCATAATTGTCACAGATAACGGCTTTGATGCTCTTTTTGCCGCCAATCGCATCGCCGCTTCCGTCCGAGAAAAAGCGCGCACCCATCCCCTGCGACTAGCCGGATTAATTGGTAATCGCACCTCAAAACGCGATTTAATTAATAAATATGTAGATCATGTTCCCATGCCAGTGTTAGAAGTTTTACCCTTAATTGAAGATATTCGCGTCTCCAGAGTTAAAGGTCAAACTCTCTTTGAAATGGCCGACAAAGATCCGATGTTAAGTTACGTTTGTGACTATTATCTCAACATTGCCGATCAGATTTTAGCCAAACCAGAAGGAGTTATTCCCAAAGAATCTGCCGACCGGGAATTATTCACTTTATTATCGGATTTCTATCTTAATGCCGATAAACCGAAAGTTAACGCCGAGGAAGAATTAGACCTGATGATGGTTTAGATTATTTTGTCGGGTGGGTTAGGGACAGCGTAACCCACCAATAACCACCAATAAACTCTTTTTCTGGGTGGGTTACGGCGAATAATTAACTTATTAGTTAATAGCCTAAATTATCGTCGCCTAACCCACCCTACCCACGGGCCCACCACCCAACTCGATGCAGCTTTAGAACTTAAGTTATCAGTATGTATGTATTTCTTTTGTCAGCTTAATTCCGATGGGGACAAACTGGTAGAAGTCTGAGGATTGAATTTTGATCCGTCGGAAGAAGAAACTAGAAACTTTTAATCCATCAGAAGATAGTGAACTACAAAAGATTAGAGAATAGATAAAACGAGAAAACCAAAATAAACCAAGTTAAAGGAGAACCAAACAACATGACCGCCACTCAAGAACCGAGCGCTTTACAATTTGATTGTGAAACCGGCAACTATCACACCTTTTGTCCGATTAGCTGTGTTGCTTGGTTATACCAAAAAATCGAAGATAGTTTCTTCCTTGTTATCGGCACAAAAACCTGTGGTTACTTCCTGCAAAATGCTATGGGGGTGATGATTTTTGCTGAACCACGTTATGCTATGGCTGAATTAGAAGAAGGGGATATTTCCGCTCAACTAAAAGACTACGAAGAATTAAAACGCCTCTGCTTACAAATTAAACGAGATAGAAACCCTAGCGTTATCGTTTTTATCGGTACTTGTACCACCGAAATCATCAAAATGGACTTAGAAGGATTAGCACCGAAACTAGAGTCAGAAATCGGTATTCCTATCGTGACAGCGCGCGCTAATGGTTTAGATTATGCCTTTACCCAAGGGGAAGATACCGTCCTCGCTTCTATGGTGCATAAATGTCCCGAAAAAGTTAAGCACGAAGATGAAAAAGAAGAACGGAATGCTATCCAGAAACTCTTAACTTTTGGACGTAAAAAAGAAGAAATTAAACAGGAAGAATCGGAATATAAAGACCATCATCCTTTGGTTTTATTTGGTTCTGTTCCCGACCCGATTGTGACCAATTTAACCCTAGAATTGAAAAAACAAGGAGTTAAAATTGATGGTTGGTTGCCTGCCAAACGTTTTACTGAATTACCGGTAATTGAAGAAGGTTATTATGTGGCTGGTGTCAATCCTTTTCTATCACGAACTGCCACCACTTTAATGCGTCGTCGTAAGTGTAAATTAATTGGCGCACCCTTTCCCATCGGTCCGGATGGAACCCGCGCTTGGATAGAAAAAATCTGTTCGGTTTTGGGAGTACAACCGCAGGGATTAGAAGAAAGAGAGGCAAAAATTTGGGAAAGTTTAGAGGATTATCTGCAACTTGTGCGCGGTAAATCGGTCTTCTTTATGGGGGATAATTTACTAGAAATTTCTCTGGCACGTTTCCTAATTCGTTGCGGGATGACTTGTGATGAAATCGGTATTCCTTACATGGATAAACGCTACCAAGCGGCCGAATTAGCATTACTAGAAAAAACCTGTAATGATATGGGTGTTCCCATCCCGAAAATTATCGAAAAACCTGATAACTACAATCAGATTCAGCGCATTTACGAGTTAAAACCCGATTTAGTGATTACAGGAATGGCCCATGCAAATCCCTTAGAAGCGCGGGGAATTAACACTAAATGGTCGGTAGAATTTACTTTTGCTCAAATTCATGGTTTTACCAATGCGCGAGATATTTTAGAATTAGCTACTCGTCCCCTGCGTCGCAACAATAACCTCAAGGAATTGGGTTGGGACAAGTTAGTTAAAGAGTCAGCAAAAGTGTAAATTTGTTTTCAAAAGGCTACAATCATCAGGTAAGGAAAATCAATTCCTTACCTTTTTTCTGTATTTAGTTCACGTCAATGTCCAATAACTTATCTCACCAAAAACCCTATCATCTCAACTTTAGCAGTGAGGATTTAGGCACGGCAAAACCGACTATCACCCTATTATCGGGGGAACCAGAACGCTCGCGCTATATTGCTGAAACTTATTTACAAAATGCACGTTTACTATCGGATTATCGCGGATTAAATAGTTATCTTGGCTATCTAGATAATTCTATCCCAATTCTTCTGGCTACCAGTGGCATGGGTGCGCCATCTTTGAGTATTGTAGTTAATGAATTAATACAGGTGGGAATTAAAACTATTATTCGTATTGGTACTTGTGGCGCAATTCAAAATAGAATAAAAATTGGTGATATTATTATCTCGCAAGCGGCTTTATGTAGGCAAGGTGCAGCTAATGATATTGCTCCTCCGGAATATCCCGCAGTGGCGGATCCTTTTTTGACAGTTGCTCTAGTCAAATCGGCTCAATTTTTGGGAGTAAATTATCATTTAGGTATTACCGCTTCTGTGGATAGTTTTTATGAAGGACAGGAAAGAATTGTGTCTTCTGCTAACCCTTATCTTCAGCGTCACTTAGAGGGAATTACGGAAGAATATCGACGTTTAAATATTCTCAATTATGAAATGGAAGCGGGAACTTTATTTAAAATGGCGGGGGTTTATGGATTTACTGCCGCTTGTATTTGTGCTGTGATTGCCGCAAGAAGTAAAGAGGAAGGGATTAGTTTAGAAAGCAAACAACAGGCCATTGAAAAAGCGATTCAGGTGGCAATATTGACCGTTAGCAACCTCTCCCCATCCTCAATTGATTAATGTTCAGAAATCATCTTCATTAAGACTTCCTCTTTTTCCTGACTTTGGGGATCACAGGAGATAAGTTTAGCGCGTAATTCCTGGGACAAAATAATTGATCGCCTTGTCTAAGTAGGGTATATTAGTTTGACCAAAAAAGTTTATTTTGTTGCGAATATGTAATGATTTTTGACAAAAGTAAATTCTCACCCCAAAAAATTAGCTTATTCTTAGTCTTCTAAGCTAATCTTGACCGGATTAACTTGCCATCGGTAAAGTCAAAAACTTTAGCGACGAGACGATTATAAGGTGAGATAATGGGAAAAAATTGGTTTTAGCTTTAAGGATGGTATTATGTCAGACGCAACGCAGTTAACACCGGAAAAAATTGCTCAGTACCGTATTGAATTTGCGGACAATGAGAACGCTTTAATTGCACTTGATGTTATTGAGGAATGGGAGGGAGATTTAGGGAGCATCTCACCTTTGCAATGAGCATAAATACTTAGTGGAAAAATAGGCTTTTCGAGGGTAATTCTTGTTTTAATTCTCCAGGTACGCAGTCTTTAAAAGCCTCTATTTCGTTCCAAATCGCGTAAGTGAGATGCTCCCGAGATTTAGCAGATGCTGCTGAGTCTATTGCCACTCGTAACGGGATTGAAGGGGTAGAAGATAATGCTGATTTTCGTTGGTTTGTTATTGTTCTTAATAAATGTCGTGATTCTATTTGTCAACCGAAGTTGCGAGAAAAATATTTACCCGCACTTATCCCTACTTTAACAGGTATTATTGTAGGATATTTGATGTGTCCTCCGCAAGTCGCGGGAATTTTATCTGCTATAGTTGCTGTTTATATTCAGGATCAAGGACTGGATAAATTTTGTCAAAATTATCCTGATTCTTAAATCAAAGTGATCCCCCCCAACCCCCCTTAAAAAGGGGGGAGAATACCTCAACTTAATTGTATTCTCAAGGAACAATAGATTAAACTCCTGTTGCGATAAATGCCGTCCAATAATAGGGATTGGCAAAGGGATAGGGTTCACGTTTAACCGCAGCTTCTAATAAGTCTTGGAATTTTCTTCTATCCCGTTTACTCTCAAAGACTTGATCGAGTAATTGCTGGAATTCTTGACTATTTTTTGTTTGGGCTAATTTTTTACTATTCAATGTTCTTAACCAAGTTTGAGTATGATTTAAAACAATAGCAATACTCCCTTGATCTTGGATAGAAATCCGTTTAAGATCGTGATAAAATTTAGCCATAAATAACGTGGTTGCTAGGGGATCTACTGTCCAAAGGGTGCTAACAACACTAGAACTTCCTGCAAATAGAAAACCACTAGGTAAACCCACATATTCATCACTAATACTATCAGCTTTACTTTCTATTATACCACTTTCACAAGCAGAAAAAGTGACTAAACGACATTCTCTTAAGTCAAATTTTTCAAAGACTTCTGCTAGAGTAAGGTTAGCTGATTCTCTTAAGTTACCGTCTGGATCTGCTAACATTAAAGCAGAATCTCTAGGGGATTCATTATTAAATTTACCATGACAGGAAAAATGAATACAATGAGATGCTTGTAATTCTTGACGACGGTTTTCTAGGGTTTGTTCTGATGCTTCTAATTCCCCAATAATAATGGTTTTTTCTGCAGCAAATCCTTGACTAATTCTCTCGATTTCTAGATTTGCACCTAAGAGAGGTTTTAGGTCTTTTCTGGTGGGGTTTTTAATAGCAAAAAGACGAGTAAAGTTCTCACGCTGTAATGATTTTACCAGTTTTAAGAGTTGGCAACTGGGAACGTATCCTACACCATTAGAAAAGCGTTGATAGAGAAATTGTCCATTGTTTAGGGGTAAACAATGAAGGGGAATAATATGTAAAAACCAATGGGGAATTAGGATGAGACGAGAGCAAGATTTAGGAATCAGTTCTAAAAGTTCATCAATCTGGAGAATTTCTGATAGTTGATTTAAACAATCATTAAGATTATTAATCCACGCGGTTTTATTATTTTCGTAAGCATCACGATAATTTTTAATAAAATTAATCAATTTTTCTCGATCTTCTGCTGAAGATTGCCAAACTTTAACCCCTTTCACCTCACTATTCCCCCCTTTTGAAGGGGGGTTAGGGGGGATCAAACCTTTTGAAGGGGGGTTAGGGGGGATCAAACCTTTTGAAGGGGGGTTAGGGGGGATCAAACCCTCATTAGTAACAATAAACGCCATAATACTATCCCCTGCAATATACCATTCTAAGATGGCAGTATCTTGATCAATTAAGGATTGAATCTCACTTAGAGGAATGCTTTCAACCTTTTGAGTTAAGCTAAAAGCGCGATCTATGGGGGTTATTTCGTCGGCAATTAGTTGATTTAATTCTTGTTTTAATTGATTGAGGTGAGTATAGTCATTTAAGATGGGTTGTTTTTGTTGATCTAGGGTTAAAATTCCTCCCCTATTGCGGGTTTGTTCTTGGATGGCTAACTGTTGTTCTTCCCCAATAATGGCACGACGGAGGCGATCTAATTCCGTAATAATAGTTTGGGGGATATTACCTTTAGGATAGATATCTCGATCGGTAAGCAATTGGACTAGATAGCGGGTTTTGCTGCGTTCAACGTATTCTAAGGCGCAATCTGGTTGATTGAGGTTGAGATAGGATTGAACAATGCCATGATAAACATCCATTGCATCGGAGAGGATTTCTTGTTGTCGTTGGGGGTTTAAGGCTTCGAGTCGGATATTTTCTACTGCTTCGATAGCCAAGTTGTAGCCTTTGATGGCGGTTTCCCAGTCTTTGATAAAGTTAGCAGTATTTCCTAAGTTTCGTCCTGTTCGTAAGCAGTTTATGGGAAAAGCCGTCGGAGTATATACTTCTAAAGACAGATTAAAAGCGGTAATCGCTAACGCTAGATTATCTGCCCTTTTCCCTCTAATGCGATCACCATAAACAGTCCCTAAATGATTTTGTGTTAATGCCCATTCATAAGGAAAAGCATCACGATTATAAACTCTTAGAGCTTCTTGAATAAAATTGATAGACTTATCAAAATTTTCTTTTTTATCTCCTCTAATTCTATCCGCATAAGCACTGGCTAGATCGCATTGTGTGCCAGCCCAAACACTAGGAAATTTATCATAAGTTCTCACTTGCAATACTTCGTTGTAAAATTTGATCGCTAGTTCTAAATTCTCAGCTTTATCACCTTTAATTCTATCGGCATAAGCAGCAGCTAGAGTATTTTTTGTATTTGCCCAACCTAGAGGAATTTTGTCAATGCTTCTGACTTTCAATGCTTCGTTACAAGCCGTAATCGCCAGTTCTAAATTGTCAGCTTTATTACCTTTAATTCTCTTCACATAAGCCAGAGCTAAATTATGTTGAGTCGTCGCCCAATCTTGAGGAAAATTATCGAAAGTTCTGACTTTCAATGCTTCATTATAAGCAGCAATCGCAAGTTCTAAATTCTCGGCTTTATCTCCTCTAATTCTTTTAGTATAGGTATTAGCTAGGTTATTTTGTGTATCTGCCCAATCTTTAGGAAAATTATCGAAAGATCTCACTTTCAATGCTTCAGTATAAGCAGCGATTGATAGTTCTAAATTCTCCGCTATATCTCCTCTGATTCTGTTTTGGTAAGCACTACCAAGATTATCTTGCGTATCTGCCCAAATTTCAGGAAAATCATCAAAATTAAACCCAGTTAAAACAACTTGATAACCTGTGATCGCAATTTCTAAATTAGTGGCAATATTACCTAGAGGGAATTGTTGGATTAAGGTACTAAAATTGATCAAGGTAAAGATATTACCAGCGATATATACAGCTTGTTCTGTTTCAACGGATGCTAATTGATTTTTTACCCAATTATCTAGAATAATTATTAACTTTTCATCTAATTTATCAAGATTATGCTCAAAAAAAGGATAAATATACTTAGGATCAGGATTTTCATGAACTTTATCTAATGCCTTCATCAAAAAATTTAAATATTCTTGATGTGCATTTCCAGATTCTCTGCTTTCAACTGGCGGAATTTTATTTGCTCCCTCTGGCACAACTTCCCAGTCATAACCCGCTTCCTCACAAAAAGCAATAATTTCTTCGATTAATATACTTTCAACGCTAGGTACAGGAAAATTCTGTTCTCTTAATTGTCGTGCAAAATTAGTTGCATCTGCTGAAGCTTCAAACAGTAATATTGTCTGTTTCTCTTGACTACTTATTGTATGAATTCCTTCATTATCTGTTCCTACATTGTAGAGAAGAATATAAACTTGAGGTTGAGGGGTGAGAAATTGCCCCAACCATTGCGCTATATCGCGTAACCAAGCAACAGGATTATTATGTCCTTGTTCTTCTAACCATGTTGCATAGTTTTCCATCACCTGCAAAAATTGGGGATCAATCAATTCCTGATTTGCTTGCAGAATCTTATTGAGTTCCTCATCATCAGTACAAGCGAGCAACTGTTCAATTAAATTAACATAAGCTTGGGCGCGTTGTTCATTCATTGTCTGTACTGTGATTAGAATGATTGAATGAGGGACTATGATGTTTTTTGGCGGATGACTCTATGATAGGATGAGTCCCCTTGATATAGGGCGATTATGACACAGAATGCTATAGAGGATATTAACTATAAACGCTCAAACTCATCAACCCTTAATCCCGCTTGCCTTAAAATACTGCTAATTGTACCGATTGTTACCTCCTTATAACAGGGAACAATCGTTGTCATTTTTCCTTCGGGAGTATCCTTGGCAAACTTAACATGACTCCCCTTTTGACTAACAACTTCAAACCCTGCCGCTTCCAACTTGCGTTTAATCTCACGATAAGATAAAGGCTTAAGCGGCATTGATTTCTACCTCTATCTTCTGTAATCGGGGAATAACTGTCGCACAAGGCGGTTCAAAATGTAATTCTAAAGCCTCTTGCAGATTGTTTAACGCCTCGGTTTCCGTTTCCCCTTGACTAGCAACATCAACCTCTAAACATTGGGCAACAAACCAATTATCTTCTTGAAAAATTCTCGCTGTAAGTACCTGTCTCATTTTCACTTTCCTGATTGAGCTTTCCATAATTATAGGTCAGGCTAGAATGACAGTCAATTAAATAATCATATAGATCATGCTTTAGACTTCTACATAACAAGATTCTATACTTTATATGGTTCTTCGGTTTGTGTTATGCAATGGACGGGAGTTATAAGGGGTGAAACCCTTATATAGAAAGACATGGCTGCGATTTTTGCCAATTGTTTTCAATCTAGAACGAGCTAATCAATTACCAAGTAACGAAGAACCCTTTATATCCCGTAACCAAGCAACAGGAGTATTATTTCTTTGTTCTTCTAACCCTGTTGCATAGTCTTCCATCATTGTCTGTACTGTGATTGATGTGATTATGTGATGAACTGTGATTTTTTTTGAGAGAGACCAACCTTATGATTTAACGTGATACAACAAATATTCGTGATTGTCAAGGGGGGTCGCTGCCAAATTTGTTTGATATATTCCAAGTTTCTGCCTTAGAACATATCAAACAAATTACTTTTCTGCACAAATAACTGTCATTACAGCAACTTCTTTGTCCAATTGATCTCCTATTTCATCTTCAACAACGTCCAGATCGTAATCCATTTGTAATCCCAGCCAAAATCGCGGTGACATATCAAAATAACGAGCTAACCGAAGAGCTATATCCGCCGTGATACACCGCTTTCCGTGAACGATTTCGTTAATACATTGTTCAGGAACTCCAAGAGCCAGAGCTATTTGATTCTGACTAAGGTTCATTGGCTTGATAAATTCCTCTAAAAGAACCTCACCGGGATGAATTGGCATTAGTTTATCTTCATTCATTATTTTACCTCAATGATAATCAACGATTTCTACGTCTAGAGCATCACCGTTTTGCCAGACAAAGCAAATTCGCCATTGATCGTTAACCCGAATGCTATATTGACCTTCCCTGTCACCAACCAGACGTTCCAATCGATTTGCTGGTGGGACACGAAGATCTTGCAGGGTTTCCGCACGATTAAGCATCCGCAATTTTCGCAATGCCACTTGTTGGATATCTAATGGCAATTTACGCGAATGTTTACGTTCAAAAACTTTTTGAGCTTCTTTATCTTTAAAGTTTTGGATCACTCTCTAAACAATTTCTTATCCTACTTTTAAGTATATGACGTAAGGATGCTCCAATGGCAGAACTGGTTGGGGAACAGGCCAGACAGGGACTTCTGCGAATGCGTCTGGGGCCAAGATGACGCGACGACAATTGACATCCTCGCCGCCGTAAAACGGACGGCGATTCCCAAACCTCACGATTTAGGTTTCTGCTTCTTTCCCTTGCGGGGTTCCGCACCTGCCTTAACAGATTTACTCTGTTCTGGT
>NZ_SFBZ01000017.1:0-25222 GCF_007095495.1 Microcystis sp. M_QC_C_20170808_M9Col
TCAGGGAAAAAGTCCAGGGATTTTCCCCCCGACCACTCCCATATCTGGTACTTTTTGATTGACAAAAAGTCTAAAAGTCTTACCCAACAAGGTTTTTAGATTTATTCAGCTAACCCTAAATAGTTATTGTTCTCCATTAACCGTGCCAAACTAAGAACTGCGGACAAATCAAGAGTTTTGGCGTTTCAATAGACCAAATAAACTAATAACTGGCAATTAGTAGGAAATCTCAGTTATTTTTTGCTAAAATTCTCCTTTTTCCCGCATTTTCTTGCTTGGAAACAAACTTTTTTCCGCTTTCGTCTCTATTTTTAATTCGCTCCCACTAGGAAACTCAAGGGTAAGATGCTATATTTTCAAAAGCAGGGTCGTCATCATCCTCTGACCCTATTAACAATGCTTTTAAGTGCTTCTTTCGTTGTGGTCTCCCTCTCCTTGACTCCTGCGATCGCACGTCAATTCGCCCCAATTAACCCGATTAAACCGATTCCTTTGGGGAATGATCAATTAATTCCTGCCGGCACAGACATCCCTGTAAAATACGAGCAAGGGGAAAAAATTCTTTTAACCAAACAAGAAACTTTTTCTTTATCTCTGACCGTCACCGATAATATCAAAAATTCCCAAGGACAGACAATTATTCCCGATGGTAGTCAGATTATCGGAGAAATTAAACCTGATGGTCAAGGTTCGCGTTTTTTATCCCAAAAAATCTTTTTAAAAACCCGTCAACCCCAAGAAAAATCTATTGATGCTATTTCGGCAGTTTTCACTCGTCTAGAAAGGATAATTAAAGGAGTTAACCCCGACAAAATTATTCAGGGTGCAGTATTAGGAAAATCCGCCGCTTCTGTCCTCGCTTCTTTTACTTCTGACCAACCGGTTAGCGAGGGATTATTGCGAGGAGGGGGATTAGAAGTATTAGCTGGTTGGTTATTACGAGGAGAATCGGTGGAATTATTGTCAATTAACCCCAAAGAAGATTTAAAATTAACCCTTCGTTCTGATTTTACCGGTCAGTAACCTTAAAAAAATCTGGTGTGTTAGTTATTTATCTAACACACCAGCTATCTGGACTAAGCGGCGTTTTGCCGATACCATTCAATGGTTTTCCGCAAACCTTCTTTAAATTCCATTTGAGCAACAAAACCGAATTTTTCCTGAGCGCGGGTTGTATCTAAACAGCGTCGCGGTTGACCATTCGGTTTATCTATTTCCCAAACAATTTCGCCATCAAAACCCATTAAATCACAGATTAATTCCACTAAATCTTTGATAGAAATCTCATAATTTGTACCAAGATTAACCGGGTCTGATTCATTATAGAATTGGCTGGCCATGACAATGCCTTGCGCTGCATCGGTGGAGTAGAGAAACTCCCGGGTTGGACTACCATCTCCCCAGACAGGAAGTTGTTTATCCCCCCGTTGTTGTGCCTCATAAACCTTGCGAATTAAAGCAGGAATTACATGGGAACTACCCGGATCAAAATTATCCTCTGGCCCGTATAAATTCACCGGTAAAAGATAAATTCCGTTGAAACCATACTGCAAACGATAGGACTCTAATTGTACCAATAAAGCCTTTTTAGCGATACCATAGGGCGCATTGGTTTCTTCGGGATATCCTGACCATAAATCGTCTTCACGGAAAGGTACTGGAGTAAATTTTGGATAGGCACAAATTGTCCCCACACAGACAAATTTTTGCACTCCTGCTAGATAGGCAGCGTGAATTAATTGGGTTCCCATCATCAAATTATCATAGAATAATTCGGCGGGTTTTTCCCGATTGAGACCGATGCCTCCCACATGGGCTGCCAAATGGATAATTAAATCTTCTTGGTCGGCTAAACGTTGACAGTTTTCCCAAACTCTTAAATCACAATCTTTAGACCGAGGAATTGTAATTTTTTCGGGATTTGCCCCCGCTGCAATTAATTGATTAACTACTTGCCGACCTAAAAATCCGGCCCCCCCAGTGACAACGATTCTTTGTTCGCTTAAATTCAGCATATTTTTACCTCTTTAATCCACAGTTGTCATTGAACGATTGCGAAGATAAGCCAAATCTTTTAATAACTGTCCGCTATCACCACCGTTATTAAGATTAATCCCCAAAGCCGCTAAATCCGCATCTACCATTAATTTTACCAGTCCCTCGAACGTTACCGACGGCTGCCAACCTAATTTCTCTCTGGCTTTTGTGGAATCTCCTATCAATAAATCCACTTCCGCTGGACGCAAATAACGTTCATCAAACTCCACATAATCCTGCCAATTTAAATTAACGTATTGGAAAGAAATATCGAGAAACTCCCGGATAGAATAGGTTTCATTTGTCGCCACTACATAATCATCTGGTTCTTGCTGTTGTAACATTAACCACATCGCCCGCACATAATCCTTAGCATAACCCCAATCCCGTTTAGAATCGAGATTTCCTAAATAAAGTTTTTTCTGTTGTCCGGCAATAATTCGGGCCAAAGCGCGGGTAATTTTGCGCGTGACAAAAGTTTCTCCACGACGGGGGGATTCATGGTTAAATAAAATGCCGTTACAGGCAAATAAGTCGTAGGATTCCCGATAGTTGACCGTTTGCCAGTGACCGTAAACTTTCGCACAAGCGTAGGGACTGCGGGGATAAAATGGCGTGGTTTCTTTTTGGGGAACTTCCATGACTTTCCCGAACATTTCCGAGGAACCTGCTTGATAGAAACGGACTTCGATGCCGGTTCTTTTTTGGTAATCCCGAATTGCTTCTAGTAATCTTAAGACCCCCACCCCCACAGCATCGACGGTGTATTCTGGGGCATCAAAACTAACTCGCACATGGGATTGGGCCCCTAAATTATACACTTCTACTGGTTGCACTTGTTCGAGGATACGCCGCAGGGTCGTGCCGTCGGTGAGGTCGCCATAATGAAGAAATAATTTAGTATCGGGCTGGTGGGGGTCAGTGTAGATATGATCGATGCGATCGGTGTTAAAGGTGGAGGTACGACGGATGATACCGTGGACTTCATAGCCTTTTTCTAATAATAATTCGCTCAGATAGGAACCATCTTGGCCGGTGATGCCGGTAATTAGGGCGCGTTTAGCTTCAGTCATCAGTAATTTACCTAATCAGAAAGAATAAAGACTCTGACTGCTTATAGCACACTTTAGCCCCTCAGGACAAGTTTGGCTAGGTTGAGAGGGGACAAAAAGATGAATTGATTTTTTATCAGGTCCCCAGAGAGCCTAAATTGTTCTGAAAATTTTCTCGAAATTTTCTGACCTGAAATTCCTTGACTTTGAGCAGTTGATAATTATCTTTTCCCATGGCTAGGGAAAATTTGGCTTCGGTGTCATCAAGTAAATTTTTGGAGATAGCTTTCCACTGTTCTTGTGTTTGCCAATGGACAACGATAATTAATTTTTCCTCGATGGCGGGATTAATCCAAAGCTCCTTACCTAAAAAACCAGGTTGTTTTGCTAAAAACTTTGTCCAAATTTCTTGATCTTTTTGGATAAATTTTTCCCTAGCTTCGGGTTTAACTTGAAATTCTAACCACTCAATGACCATAGTAATTATCTCCTATTTTTTGGCTTTCATCAAGAATTCTTCTGTGAGTTTCATAAAAGCTTTGGAACCACTAGAAGAGGGCATAGCTGCCACCACAGGCACGAACATATCAACAGCTTTAGCTACATTAACATCCATAGGAATCGCATTAGCAAAAATTTGATGGGCTTGAAAATCCTGTTGTACCCGGCGCATGACTTGATTATAGTAGCGACTGAGTAAACCACCACCGGAAAGAATAAAAACTATACCGAGTAAACCGGGGTTAATCGGTGCGGTTTCTTGATGACTAGCTTTCAGTTTAACTATTCTTCTTTCTAATAGCTGAATGCCGACAATTGATAAAGGTTCGGGACGGGCAGGTAGTAAATAAAAATGACTGCTACATAGACCACTACGAGTTAAAAGATTATAGCCCGGAGCGCAATCCATGATAATATAATCGTAACGGTCTTGAATGGGATCAATGATTTTTTGAATTAAGATTCTTTCCAGGTTATTCCAAGCATGATCAAAGCCTAAATCTTCCTGTAAAATTGCTTGGTGGTGCAGGGTTTCTGAGACGACATATTCATCATAAAGTTCGATGTCTCCCGGTAGTAAATCTAAGCCTTGTATTTCACAGACTGAAGGGACAATAATATCATCAATAGTTAATTTATTGTAGGGATTGGGTTTGATAATTGCTTCTAATAAATAGCTTAAAGTGCGTTTTTTGCGACGCAGTTGAGCGAATTCGTGGGGAGACATTAAGCTAAGAGTCGCACTGATTTGAGCGTCTAAATCGAGGACAAGGACTCGTTTTTGCTGAAATTTAGCTAAACAGGTGGCAAGGTTGACGGTAAGGGTAGTTTTTCCTACTCCTCCTTTCATATTAACGGTGCTGATGACAGTGGCCATTAGGGGAATTCCTTTCTAGTTAACCGATGGAATATCTCGACGTAAAACCTGCCCGTTGGGAGCCATAATCAAAGGAGGTAAACTGGTAATATTGATCGCCTCTTGGGTTTTCATGTCGTAGGTGGTGTAAACTGTTTCCTGTTGATGGGGATTAATATCGACAATTGTTAGGGTTTTTCTGGGCGCTTGTTCACTGTTCAATAACCGTCGCGGTCCACTGCCTAAAGCTCCTGCGTGTAATAATTGTAATTGCCCCCGTTTACCCGGATAGTAAGCGTGAGCGTGGCCACTAATATAAGTATGCACCTGATGGCCCTCTAAAAACGCTCTTAATTTCTCGGCATCGGCTAAATAATCCCCCGGTCGATTTCTGCCGACGGCAATACCGTAGAGGGGTAAATGACCGATTACTAGCCGCATTCTAGCATTTTTAGCGTCGCTACTACTCAAGTTTTTTGCTGCCCAATTTAGTTGTTCCTGAGAGATTAAATGAGTGGAGGCATCCCAGACTAGATAGAATATACCATTTTGAGTGAAAGTATAATAAAAAGGAAAGCCGGTTTTATCGATAAAATTTAAACTTGTATCATGTTGGGGGTTTTGCCAATAATCTTGGGCTAATTGTCTCTCTTTAGCATAGATAAATTTTCCTGCCGATAAAGCTCCAGAAGCGTCATGATTACCGATGGTAAAACCAAAAGGTATTTTAGCAGCTCGCAGGGGCGCGGCGATATGGCGATCAAAGGCTGACCACATGGCGTTAATTGCTGCCTCTGTCAAGCTGCTTTTTTGTCCTGCCACCATGTCGCCACCACAGAGGACCAGATCGGGTTTATTATTGATAATTAAAGGGATAGCTCGATCGATTTCGGGATCGTAAGTTGTGGAACCGTATTGACTATTAAGGTCACTAATCACAATTATCTTGACTTTTGTCGCCTTTTGTGCTTGTTTAACAGCCGACTCAGGGGGATTTTTGGAAGTAACAGGCTGTAAAATTTGATGAGCGCAAGCTACCAAGCTAAAACCGCCTAAACTGCCACTGATCAGCAAAAATTTACGGCGTTGCATAGGATATCAATCTCGTCTTTAATTGAGGTCACGTCAGTTATTGTAGCAATTTTTGTCCCCTCGCTCGCTTTTTTGTTGATCATCCTAATTAACTATCAGGAGATAACTTGACAATTCTCTTAACTTCTTTTGCGCCTTGGTTATGCCATCACCGGAGTAATTCCTCCGATGATTTGTTAGTATCCATTCAAGATAATTATCCAAAAAAGCTTTTATTTTTGCGTCAACTTCCCGTTAATACCCATCGAGCCAGTGAACGAGTTATCAAAGCTATTCAAGACAAAAAGCCTGATTTCGTTATTTGTTGTGGCATGGCAGAAAATCGTTATCGTTTAAGTTTAGAATCTCAGGCTAGGAGTAGCACAAAAAAGTTATTTACACCAATTCCTCTTAAGGATTTTGTCAAAGAGCTTGCCTATAGCTATATCAGCGATAATGCCGGTCAGTTTGTCTGCGAAGAATTATATTTTCAAGTCTTAAAACATCATCCGAGAGCTTTATTCGTTCATGTGCCGCTTTTAACTGACAAAAATTTTGCCATTATTCAAAGAGATTTTCAAAAAATTATCACGCTTAGTCGTTAGCTCATACAGTATAATTCGGGAGTCAGTTTCAAGAGAAAAAGGAAAAAGGAGATCTTGATATTTTGCCGAGCAACAAGCAAGGTTATTGCAAACGGGCAGTACATTGACCTATACTTTTATTTTGCCAAATCACATAGTAGGTATTATTTGGTATTACATTAATTACCCCTTCCCCATAGACTTGACAATTGCCAATAGTTTGACAACGAATTTGTCCAGTTATTTGATATCTTTGTTGTCCTAAGTCAATATTATTTATAGTAGAAAAATTTCCTTGCGGATAAAAATATTCACCACTAATGTTGACAGCTATGGGCAGAACACATCCAAAATTATCCCCGGCATAAGCTATATTAATTGAGGTTTTCTGTGGCGTATATGTAGGGTTTAGTATTGGTGCCGGTGTTGGTGGTGGCGTATATGTAGCGGTTGGTATTGGTGTCGGTTCCGGGGATTTACCAGCAAAAAAAGATTTAATTTCTTGCCACCACCAGGGGGCTGTCGCTCCAGCAAGAAGGGCTATAATAACAGAACTAATAATCTGTACGATTAAACTATTGTTTTTATTATCACTGGACATTTTCCTATTCCTCACTTGTGGATACATCGTTTACCATATACATGAGGTTATTTCTCGCATCTGAAATACCTAATTGGCAAGGATTAGTCTATGCTTTACCTTGAGAAGAAAGGCTGTAATTAATTAGCTATTGACATTTGAGAAAATTACTGCAAGTCTAAGCAATCTAATATCTTCTGCCAGACTAGCACTTAATTAGGGATACGTCATCTGCTTGTTACATTAGTTAAAAATGACGCAAAAACCTTCTATTGGGACTTAGGCGTTTTCGGTCAGCAAAAAAGGCTCAAACCATTACGGGACAAAGGGTTAACCTCGATTTATGATTTTCCTTGATCTGTCTGGGTTTCAGCGATTGTGAGCTTCTCGAAGTAAATCCCAAGCGGGGATTGGAGTTGAGGCTTTTATCGATTTGTTTTTTGTCTAAGTCCCACTATGACTTGATTATAGCTAAAAAAAGTTCGGTTTTGTGTTTAAGTCCCATTAGACTCACAGCTTCAATAAATGAGCATGGTGCGTTCCCAAAAATCTATTGGTGGAGCAGTAGGACTTGCATCAGGGAACGCACCCTACAGCTACAGCTAATTACTATTACCTGCTATTTATTACAATATGCTACTGCGACTTTAAGAATGTTTTATGTTTAAGACCATACAACATTTTCAATCGGATTTCGTACATCAAATCTGTCACCAACTTCTTAGATCTGGTATAGACTTTCTGGTTAATCCTCTCCTTTGGTGCTAAATCACCTCCATGAGCTACAGCATTGCGTAACCGCAGAAATAACTCTAAGGATTCCTTTAAATTACGATTCGGATGTGCATAATCCTTCCAATGTTCTGGAAACTTTTCAAGTGCAAAGCTTTTGAGTAATTTGTTTAAGACGTTGAAACCAACATTACTCTCGGTATTAACAACTCTTGAAATAGTGCAGCTATCCCTAGCGTGAAACGCTTTAAGTGAGGCAAAAAAACTTACTTTTTTATTGTCATTTGTAGGATATTCCTTGAATTGTTGAAAGGATTTTTCCATGTGGTGAATAACTATTTCATCGCAAAAATCATGAAGATCTCTGCCAACATTATTAAGTTCATCAATATAGAGGTTGAAAGATTTTTGGATAAAGCTTTCCCATAAAGAATAAATCATCGATATTGATTGAGTTGAGAAAATGTCTTGATGCTTTGAAGATAGAGAGTACCTTCTCGTAAAAATTGCTCTCTCAATTTCGAAAAGAACAGATATTCTCTCTTCAATAATCTCTTGCAATGCCCTATCAAAATCATCCATAGTCTATTGCTAAGTTTATTATTTAAAAATTTCATCTACTCTTTTAAGACGATTTCTAATCCGACTTCTACTATTAGAAGCGGTTCCAGAATACCTTTTGAAGTCGTTGTCACTTTTTAATTGTGTTATCTTTGATTTCAAAAGTTCAAGGTCTTCAGCATACGTCTCGATATTTTGAGCAACTCCGATTAATATCCCCTCAAAATAAGCTGGAACAAATAAGTTTCTCTCGTTTCTAAATATCTTTTTGTCTTCTATTTGGTAAATTAACTCTAAAACTCTCATGATGAGAGATTCATAAACATCATATTTAAAACTAGCGTCCTGAACAGTTTCCTCCATAAAATCGTTTAAAAACTTCTCCATATTTTCATTAACATTTTCAGCATTTTTGTAGAAAGCAAAAAACCTAAGAACTAATTCTTGATCATATAATTCATTAAGTTTGCCACTACTTAATTGAGTAAGAGATTTGAAAACTGTGCTTTGACTAACTTTTAGTAAAAGCTCGTTAAGTCTAGGATTAACCCCTCGATAAATTGCATTTCTTATCTCCTGTGGAGTTAATTTTGAACCTCCAGAGTTGAGTCTTTTGAACAACTCATACTTCATGGAAGTACTACTTTCTCCTCTCAGAATTTCAACTCTACAAACAGCCCTTTTTAAGTTTATTTTTAGATTTGGTGGAAGATTATCAACATTAAAGCCTTGCAAGCTTTTGACCAATCCTCCTTCTTGCAAAGTCCATTTATTTATAGTTTTTATCCCTCCAGTTTCTTCCCCGCTTTCCTCATCAATTTCTTCTTCTTCTTCGACTCCTGATCTGTCTATATCTTCTTGATAGTCAATTGTCCATCCACTACCTTTTAGTTCACCAAAAAAACTTATGAAAGTAGAAACACGTTGCAATCCATCGACTAATTCCCATACACCGTTTTTATCCTCGGCCACAAATATTGGAGGAATTGGAATCGAGAGTAGAATTGATTCTATAAGTGCAGTTTTTTGTGCTTCTGACCATCGGAATAATCTCTGATACTCTGGTCTAATTATTAATTCATTATTTTTGTATAGGTTGATCAACTCCCCAAAAGAAATGTCAAGCCTATCAGACGACAGCCTTTTTCTCTCATCTGAGACTTCTTTTTCGAGTAAGGCTACTTTTTCTGCTAAGGCTACTTTTTCTGCAAGGTTTTCCATATTACTCAGGCTTAGTATGCTTTTCCAAGTATAACGAGCTAACAATGAAATTGATGACAAATCTGTGAAAGAGAGAACTCAGTTTTTGACAGTCTAACTATTAATCATATCACTCCCTGCGGTCCCACACCCTCCTCTATCCTACTTCTCATTGACGTACTGTTAGGCCGTGGCTTCGACACCGCACTCTTAGACTCACAGCTTCAATGAATGAGCATGGTGCGTTCCCAAAAATCTATTGGTGGAGCAGTAGGACTTGCATTAGGGAACGCACCCTACAGCGATCGCACTATCAATTATACGGCTCCCTGCTGCCAACTCCGGCACTCATGGACAGTCTTTTAGAGAGTCAACCGCTTAGTGGTCTGTCAATCTTGAAATTGTGGATAGGGGAATCTTGCCAAATTATTCGCCCCCAATCCCTCAAAATCATCTTAACAGACCCATAGAATCGCCCTTAATTTTTGTGGATTACCAGTCCCTAACTATATTCCTCCCCGACACTGAGGTTAAAGAGCATTTGCAGGGACTGTAAACAGCGCTTACGCGCTTCGATATCCTGTTGGGCGCGCAGTTGTACCATGGGTTCGTGAAGGATTTTATTGACGATACCGCGGGTCATTGCTTCGATAACTTCTTGGTGTTTTTCGGCGAATTCCGTCCCCAAACGGGAGAGGGCCTTTTCTAATTCCTGTTCGCGAATATCTTCAATTTTGCTTCTTAAACAGCTAATTGTCGGTACAGTGTCCAAAGAACGCCACCAAAGCTCGAAAGCTTCCACTTCCTGCTCTAGGAGTGCCTCTGCTTCCCTGGCCATCTGACGGCGACTTTCCTGATTGGCGGCAACCACCGCTTTGAGATCATCGACGTTAAAAGCTTGCACTTGTGCCAATTCCTTCACGTCGGTATGGACGTTGCGGGGAACAGAAATATCGATTAACATCAGCGAGTTAGCAGAAATCGTCACTTCTGTCAATAAAGTTTTAGTTAAAATTGGTTCCGTGGCTCCGGTACTGGTAAAGACGATATCCGATGCCGCTACGGTAGTCATCATCTCTTCTAAGCCATATAGTTGCAGCGGTAGGTTAGGAAATTCACGGGCCAACTCCTGGGCCCGTCTTTGGGAGCGATTGACGATCGCAATTTGCTGAGAACCCTTAGCCAGAAGGTGAGTAACTAATAATCGGGACATTTTCCCTGCCCCGATAATAGCGATTTTCTTGCTGCTGAGGTCTGTCACCTTAGCATGGGCTAACTCCACCGCCGCCGAACTGATCGATACGGCTCCCGTGCCGATGCTGGTTTCCGTGCGGACGCGTTTACCGGCAGTCATCGCTTGTTTAAACAGGCGATCGAGTAACTGGCTAATAGTATTGTACTTCTGGGCTAATTTATGGGTATTTTTAACTTGAGCGAGAATTTGCCCTTCACCGAGGACAAGACTTTCTAAACCGGCCGACACCCGCAGCAGATGGCGGACAGCATCCTGATGCAGCAGGGTAAACAGATAACGACGCAGGACATTAAGGGGAATATGCCCGATTTCAGCGAGAAACTGGGTAATTTCCACCACGCCCTTTTCCGTATCCGTAACCACGGCGTAGATCTCCAAACGGTTACAGGTGCTGATAATCGCCACCTCTTGGATGTGGGGATAACCCTTGAGGTGGGTAAGGGCGGACTCGATTTTCGCTTCCGGGATACTCAATTTTTCGCGAATTTCCACAGGGGCTGTCTTGTGACTCAAGCCCACTACAGCAATATTCATTTATGTTCTCCTACAAATGTTGCTCAGGCTACAAAAATTATTGATAAAGATCAGTGCGTTATGTCTCTAATTGTTGCAATTTAGTCCCAATCGGGATGCAAATAAAAGATGTTTGAAAAAAAACTTTATATATTTTTACCAATGGGGGCGAGGTGAGCCATGCCCACCCCACCGGGTCAGGGAATTATCTCAGTTGAATGTATTTGGGTTGGTCGAACAGGTGAACGGTATCGACAAAGCGAGCGGTTTTCGATTGGGTGGAGATAACCAAGCTTTGGGTACGAGCGCCACCATGGAAGAAGCGTACCCCTTCCATCAGGGTGCCGGGGGTGATCCCACAGGCGGCAAAGAGGACGGTTTCGCCACTGGCTAATTCTTCGCAACCGTAAACGCGATCGGGATTGGTGATGCCCATTTCTTGCAGACGAGCGAGATTACCCTCTCTGCTTTCGCCGATTAAACCGGTTTTGACCACTTCGGGATCATAGATTAATTGTCCCTGGAAGTGACCGCCTAGACAACGCATAGCCGCCGCCGAGATTACCCCTTCCGGAGCGGCACCGATACCCATGAGAGCATGAATATTAGTTCCCGAAAAAGCGCAGGAAATAGCGGCCGATACGTCACCATCGCTGATCAGACGAACTCTGGCCCCAGCGTTGCGGATTTCTTGGATTAATTCCTTGTGACGGGGACGATCCATAACTACTACCACCAGTTCTTCGATCGAACGATTGAGACAATCGGAAAGGACTTTCAGGTTTTCCGTCGCCGATTTATTAATATCCACATGACCTTTAGCTGCTGGGGGAGCGGCTAATTTTTTCATATAAAAGTCAGGAGCGGCGAATAACCCACCTTTTTCGGAGATCGCTAACACGGCCATAGAACCATTTTGACCGTAGGCAACCAAGTTAGTGCCTTCGCAGGGATCGACGGCGATATCGATTTCGACTAATTCGTCGGGATTACAATATTGTTTGGCATCAGCTTGGGTACAGATACCCACTTCTTCGCCAATATAAAGCATAGGAGCCTCGTCTCTTTCCCCTTCTCCAATAACGATGCGACCGCGCATATGGATTTTATTCATCCGTTCGCGCATCGCTTCCACAGCGACGTGATCAGCGATATTTTTTTCGCCTTTACCCATCCACTTGGAGGAGGCAATGGCAGCCTGTTCGACCACTTCGATAATTTCTAACCCTAGCGTACTTTCCACTCGATGATCCTCCCTACAGCTGATCTATGATTTATCTAGTGAGTTTGTTTCCTTAACAGTCAAAAGTCTATCACCAGACGGGGATCATTCTTAAGTTTTTATGTAGATCATCTGGAGGAGACTGGTATAGCTAGGGAGTTTTTGCTGGCACTGTCGCCTCCATCTCCGTTATTGAGACCTGGATCGCTGATTTCGGCGTTAAACGACGGATAAATTCTAGGGGTAAACCGTCTGTATCGGCAATAAAGGTGACTTCATAGACGTGATCGCCGATCATCTGTTGTTGGGGTGGCAAAAGAATGTTTAAAGGTTGATATAAATCGGCATCCTCTTGATGGGCTTGCTGAAAGTTATTTGTTAATTTTTCTAACCATTCTGGTAAATTGCTGACATTTTCTGTTAAGTCAAAAGACAAGTGATAATAACCGACATAATGCTGATCGCTAAAGGCATCGGGGGCGGGTTTCGGTTGAGGAATTTGGATTAATTCGATGCGTCCATTTAACCCCGTTAGCCAACAGGCTAAAGTATAACCCGTGGTGAATCTTTCCTCGAGGGTAAAACCGAGAAGTTGGTAAAAAGCGATCGCTCGATGGATATTAGCGGTGCGGATAGAAGCATGGTGCATTTTCAGTGTTGCCAAAGGCACGGCGTAGCCGTCCAGTAATCAGTAATCAGTAATGAGTGAGAATTCGGGGTTGACAAGCAATCCTTGATTGCTCCGCCTCCCCATTCAGTTTTTAGGTTATGAGTTTATTAAGTGAGATTATTCACTGATAACTGATAACTGATAACTGATAACTGATTAATCAAAAAGACGAAAATAGGGGTAACGTTTGGGAACCCCCGGTTCTTTTTCCAGATCAAAATTAATTACATCCCAACAGGGTTCATCGGGGGCATCGGGGCTAAATTCTACTGGTAAACCGTAGAGACGGGGAATAGTGGCTTCACCCGGTCCATTACCGCGCCAAGTGGTGTTACGTTCTAGGTAGGAACTAACTAAATCGCGATAACGGTTGGCAATAATTACTTTAGTCGCTTTAAATCCTTGAGTATAGAGGCGATCGAGTGCTTCGTGAATCTCAAAACGAATACCATCCGGGTGAGTGTGTTGACGATACCACTCACCATTCCAGAGTCGCCAATGCCGTCCTGACTGCAAGTGAACCAACTCTCCCGTTTTGGGATCGGCTTCAAAAGCTCCATGGCGCGGACACAAATAGGTATCCGTCAAAGTGAGGGCGGGGATTAGCTGCCGACAGTGAGGACAATGGATATCGGGGCCAAAAACAGGGTATTGTAAACTTGCATTGATCATGGAAGAACCTAAACTAAAAATTGCTATCTTTGTACCAATAAGCCTATCCATATTATACCCAACCAAATTGGACGGGTATTCTCTTTCGACTTTAGTGCAGATCCTCCCATGTCTTTAGATAACTTAAGATCAACTTCTAATTTCTGGCCGATTGTCGATGTCAGTCAAGCGGCTTTTATCGCCCCTAATGCCACGGTAATGGGCGATATTTCCCTAGCTGTGGGGGTGAGTGTTTGGTATGGGGCGGTATTGCGTGCCGACGTGGAACGCATCGAAATTGGGTCCTATACTAATATCCAAGATGGGGCGATCCTACACGGAGATCCAGGCAAAATTACTATCCTTGAAGATTACGTTACCATCGGGCATCGGGCGGTAATTCACGCAGCCCATATTGAACGCGGTTGTTTAATCGGCATTGGGGCAGTGATTCTCGATGGTGTGCGCGTCGGGGCGGGTAGTATTGTCGGGGCGGGTAGTATTGTGACAAAAGATATACCACCGAGATCTTTAGTGGTGGGTATTCCCGCTAAACGCGTCCGGGAAGTGTCGCCACAGGAGGCTCAAGAGTTGATCGAACACGCCGAGCGCTATGCTAAACTTGCCCTCGTTCATGCGGGAAAAGCTACTGATACTGGATTCCCAAAACGGGCGGATTAGGGTATAAATATAAAATGAGAATCAAGTAACAATCTTTTAAGCACTGACCGAGGAGAAGGAAATCTATGGACTGGAGAGTGTTAATCGTTTTAACCCCTTTGCTTATTGCTGCTGGCTGGGCTGTCTTCAATATCGGTGCCGCCGCTCTTAGACAAGCTCAACAGTTTCTCAGCAAACAAAGTTAATAATAGTTTATAGTTCTTAGTAAAACCGACCGCCTAGGCGATCGGTTTTTAATTTTTCCTTATCGGGCGATCACTGATTGGGGTGTGGGGTGTAGGGTGTGGGGTGTGGGGTGTAGGGTGTGGGGTGTAGGGTGTAGGGTGTAGGGTGTAGGGTGTAAGATGATGGGGAAATGGGGGAATTATGAATTATGAATTATGAATGATAACTGATAACTGATAAGTACCTAAGCAAAATTAATTACACATTTCGATCAAGCTTTTGCCTTTTGCCTCTTGCCTTTTGCCTATCCTAACCAAGAAATTAATTTTGCACGACTACTTAACTGAATTGTCATCTCGACTAGGAAACTAATTTTACACTAATACCTAACCATGAAATCTAATTGTCAAAATCTCATTGAAGAACTTGCCCATCTAGAAATTATCACCGATCCGGGACAAGTGGCGAAACTTTCCTTAGATTATTATCATTTTAGTCCCATTTTAGAAACACAACTGCAAGATAAACGGGCTGATTTAGTCATTCGTCCCCACAATAGCCAAGAAGTTATTGACATCGCTAAAACCTGCGTTAAATACCAAATTCCTTTAACAGTTAGAGGTGCGGGTACAGGTAATTATGGTCAATGTGTTCCCTTGCAGGGCGGAGTAATTTTAGACACAACCAAACTAACAAAAATTATCTCGATCGAACCGGGTACAGCCCGGGTAGAAGCGGGGGTAAAAATGGCATTTTTTGATAAACAAGCTCGCGCAATCGGTTGGGAATTAAGAATGGCTCCCTCTACCTATCGGACTGCGACAATTGGCGGTTTTATCGGGGGTGGCAGTGTGGGCATGGGTTCAATTAATTATGGACAATTGAAGGATAGAGGCAATTTGCAAGCAGTGCAATTAGTCACCCTAGAAACAGAACCCAAAATTATCGAATTACGGGGGGATGAAGTAGAAAAAGTCAATCATGCCTACGGAACCAATGGCATTATTACCGAGTTAGAAATAGCCCTCGCTCCCTGTTATCCTTGGGCAGAATTTATCGTTACTTTTGCCGATTTTCTCACCGCCGCTAAATTCGGTCAAGCTCTTAGTGATAGTGATGGCATTGTTAAGAAAATGGTTAGCGTTCACTCCTGGCCAATTCCCGCTTATTTTATCGCTCTTAAGGATTATTTACCCACAGGAAAAGCGGCAGTTTTGTTAATAGTATCGAACAGCGATCGAGTCGCATTAGAGTCTTTAATTAAAGAATATAATGGTGAACTTACTTACTATAAAACGCCAGAAGAAACCCAAAAAGGCAACAGTATCTTAGAATTTACTTGGAATCATACCACTCTCCACGCGCGTAGTTTTAACCCCAAGATAACTTATCTACAAGCTTTTTATTTTAATCTAGCCACGGTAGAGAAACTCCATAATTATTTTGGTGAGGAAATAATGATGCACCTAGAATTTTTGAAATTTCAAGGTAAAGTTATTCCCGCCGGTCTTCCCTTGCTAGAATTTACCACAGAAACTCGATTAAATGAGATTATTGCTATCTATGAACAACAGGGGGCAGCCATTGCCAATCCTCACACTTATATCATGGAAGATGGCGGCAGCAGACAGATTAATCCGCTACAACTAGAATTTAAAAAACTCGTCGATCCCTACGGATTGAACAATCCGGGTAAAATGCGAGCATGGGTTGAAGCAAGGGGGTAGGGATTCGATTCAAGCTAAATTAAACAAGATAGTTCACCGCTACTATCGAATTACTAACCGCTAAAAAGGGAGTGGGGAAAACAAAACTCTCCGCTGCCCCTTGCCTATTCCCAGACTTACCCCGATCCGATACAATTAAACGGTTGTCTTGGAAGAATTAATAGTGATCGAGCGTTATACTCTCCCTGCGATGGGGAATTTGTGGACGGATAGATATAAATATCAAACATGGCTAGAGGTAGAGATAGCCGTCTGTGAAGCGCAGGCAGAATTAGGCTATATTCCCGGGGATGCAGTAGAAGAAATTAAGGCAAAAGCTAATTTTGATCCTGATCGCATTTTAGAAATAGAAGCAGAAGTGCGCCACGATGTCATCGCCTTTTTAACAAATGTTAACGAATATGTGGGCGAGCCGGGGCGTTATATTCATTTGGGTTTAACCAGTTCTGATGTATTAGATACCGCCCTATCCTTACAATTAGTCGCCAGTTTAAACCTGATTCTAGAACAATTAGAAGATTTTATTCAAGCCCTGCGCTATCGCGCCCAAGAACACCGTTATACAGTCATGGTGGGACGTTCCCACGGCATTCACGCCGAACCGATCACCTTTGGCTTTAAACTAGCGGGATGGTTAGCGGAAGTGCTGCGGGGACGCGATCGTTTAATTCGCTTGCGCCAAGACATCGCCATCGGTAAGATATCCGGTGCAGTGGGAACCTATGCCAATATTGACCCGAAAATTGAGGCGTTAACCTGTCAGAAGTTAGGATTAGAACCGGATACCGCTTCCACTCAAGTGATCTCCCGCGATCGACACGCCGATTATGTGCAACAATTAGCCTTATTAGCGGCTTCGATCGAACGTTTTGCCGTGGAGATTCGCAACCTGCAAAGAACCGATGTCCTAGAAGTGGAAGAATACTTTTCCAAAGGACAAAAAGGCTCCTCCGCTATGCCCCATAAACGTAATCCCATCCGTTCAGAACGCTTAACGGGAATGGCGAGAATTATCCGTAGTCATAGCGTTTCCGCCTTAGAAAATATCGCCCTCTGGCACGAAAGAGATATTTCCCATAGTTCCGTAGAACGGGTGATGCTGCCGGATGTTTGCATTTTGACCCACTTTATGCTCAAGGAAATCACCGATTTAGTCAAAAATCTGCTGGTGTATCCCGAAAACATGAAGCGAAATATGAATGTTTACGGTGGCGTGATTTTCAGTCAAAGAGTTCTTTTAACTTTAGTGAGTAAGGGAATTAGCCGGGAATCTGCCTATAAAATCGTCCAAGAAAACGCCCATCGCGCTTGGAACACCGATAACGGCAATTTTAAAGCTTTTATCGGTCAAGATGAGCGAGTTACTGGCATTTTATCCCCCGACGAGATCGAAAGTTGCTTTGATCCCCAGCAGCACCTAAATCATCTTAATAGCATCTACCAAAGGTTAGATATTTAGGGAGCTTTCAGTGATCAGCTATCGGCCACGTTTTTGAGATCGGCAACTTGAAACCTTGGGAGTAACAATGCCATGACCATTACTGCGAGCGACCTACCGATGGAAAAAATTGCCCAGTTTTGCGATCGCTGGCAAGTGACCGAATTCGCTCTATTCGGCTCCGTCCTGCGCGAAGACTTCCGCCCCGACAGCGACATTGATGTTATGGTGGAATTTCATCCAGAAGCTCATCCCACATTCAGCACCCTAGACCAAATGGAAGCAGAGCTAAAAAGCATTTTCGATCGAGATGTTGACCTGATTACCCGCCAAGGCATTGCCACCAGTCGCAACTACCTACGCCGTAATCAAATCCTTTCTTCGGCTCAAGTGATTTATGCAACGGGATCCCCAATTCCTGCTTGATATGCTGCAATCCGCAGAACTGGTCATGATCTACACGGCTCAATGCTCGAAAGCTGAGTTCGTCGCCAATGTACAGCTTCAAGATTCAGTAATTCGACGGCTCTTGGTGATTGCCGAAGCCGCCGGACGAGTTTCCCAAACAACCCGACAAAACTTGCCCAACATTGCTTGGCAAGAAATCAAGGGAATGCGAAATCGGTTGGTACATGAGTATGATGATGTCAACCTCAACATCGTTTGGGATGTGGTTCAATCGCAGCTCCCATTACTAATTGAGGAGTTAAAGGGGCAAATTCCTCCTGAACGTTGAGGGTTGTTAGGCGGAAGTAGCGATCGCATAGGGAGAACTAAATCGACGAGGGGGAACGCACCTTATGCCATTTTTCTTTATTCGTGGCAGACATCTTACTCCCCTCTACCTTTCTAGGAGAGGGTTTGAGGGTGAGGAAAATTAACCATCTCTGCCATTACTTTAGAAAAATGGTATTAGCAAGGTCCCATTCACGTTTCATCAGGATTATCTTCTATATTGTTGACTTTCGTTAATTGTGGAAAAATATCTCGTACTGCCTTTTCAAATTTTTTGTAGGAAGACAAGGATTCTAATTTCGACAATTCGATTTTTGTACCAAGCGGTGAATATAAATCGTCAATTTTTAGTTTATTTCGATACCGTTTAGTCATACCTTCTCTGGCTTTATTGATGGCATTTTTAATCGTTTCTTTCGGATTGCTAAAAGATTCGGGTTCTTTATCGATTGCTAACTCACTATCACTTTTATTTGTACACAATTCTTTTTTTAGTAATTCTTTGTCTGCTAATATCCAGGCTTCAGTCATTTGTATTGGAACGATAGCAACTAAATTTTTACATAAGTCTCGCTCGTCTGATTTAATAGCATTAAAAGCCGGATCAATTCTTTCCTTAAATGCGTTTTCATCTGTTTTATCATCTGCGTCTGCATGGAAGCACAAAACCATTGCTCCCTTCTCCACCGCTTGAATTGCATATTTTTTAGCTTTTTCTCGGATATTTTTGCGAGAGATTTGTGGAAGACAAATTGGGTCAAAAATTTCTATTTCTTGTTGACCGTCAAGAGCAACTCTCTCGAAAGTGCGCTTAATAATATTCGGTAAAAATCTATGATCGGAACTGCCTTCTGTAGCTAAGGCAATAATTATTTGTTTGATTTTTTTTGCCATCTTAATTGATTTAAATTAATTGGTTTTGTTGATTTTTAATATTTTTAATCGCACTTTCAGCATCAGCAGTTTTTAGATATTCGACAACTTCCGAGAGAGTTAGCTTGGCCTCATTTTCGGAGTAAAATAAGGTTAATTGCTTTTTATTCTCTTTGATAACAGGGTGAAAATTACTGCTTTTCATCTTAATTCGCTTCCCTTCAATAGTGGATATTATCGTGGTAAGTTGAGAAAGCCAAATGCTGACATTTTCATCATCTTGCCAATTAATTAATTGACTCACCAGAACTGGAGAATGAGTGTTCACTATTACTTGGCGTAAAGGCATTTCAGTATCTTTAAAATCGACAGTTAGCTCTTTTAATAATCTTGCCATTGCTTCAATACGAAAAGGATGAATGCCATTTTCTGGCTCTTCAAAACACAGTAATCCTGTGTGTTGTCGGTCGTATTGCAGGACACATAATGTTAATAAACGTAGGGTTCCTTCGGAAAGCACTCTCGAAGAAAACTCCCGACCATCATCACCTTTTACCTTGATAATAAATTGTCGATTTGCTTTGTCATCATAAACATTAACTTCTGTAAGATTCGGTAGCAGATTATTGAGATCACGGGAAATTGCTGTGAGGGTATATTCATCATCTTGTTTAATGCGAAATAAAGCAGCGGCTAAATTCTTTCCGGTTGCTGTTATTGTATCTCTGATGCCCATATCTTGACGAGTAGGTTCTCGCAGATCTTCGGGATTAAGCTGCATAAACTTCCAACTCAGCATTTCTTGTTTGGCGGCTAATATATGTTTAAAATCTATAGTATTAATGCTGCTTAAAACAGTTTGTGATGCGTTTTTTGCGGGAAATACTTTTTTATTCCCTTGTTGACCGTCTTGAGGTACAACAATGGTAGCAATACCACTAATATCTTCAGTCTTAATATAAGGAATCGCTCTCCTACCCGTTACTTTTGGTCGCCAAGTTTCCAATACTGTCTTAGGAATATAATTTTTTACCCAATTATCTTCATTGTGCTTTAAATTTTCTAAACGTTCATCAACAATATACAAGTTTTCAAATCCACTTATATTAGACTCTCGTTTAATTTTTAATTGATAGCGCAACCTTGTATATTTAAGATCGACTTCCCCACCCCAATTATCTTTTACCTTGCGATTGACTAACATTTCAACTATAAATTCCATTTCCGTGGCGTAGTCGTCCTCATCATACTGGGTAAAAAGTTCGCTAGGATGTCCTCTTTGCTCGCTAAAAGCCGTCTTCAGATCCACTTCTGCCAGCCGCGCCAACAATTGCAAAGCATCAAATAAATTACTCTTACCAGAAGCATTAACCCCAGCAACTACAGTAAGCGGCGTAAATTCCATTTCAAAATTATGAAAGGATTTAAAGCCATGAATTTTAATATAAGTAATCATAGTTTTAGGCGATAGGTAATATTAAAACATCAGCGCAATATTTAACCATACTGGAAAATCTTATCAACTTTCGCCTGATACTGTCCTACTATAATCTAGACATTGGTTTACAGAGGTAGGGCGGTTACGCCGATTTTGTCGGGTGCGTTACCTGCCGCAAAGGGAACGCACCTTACCGATCGATTCCTGAGAGTATAGCGTCTTAGTCTAACAAAACCCATAGACAACAAGCTTATCTGGCTGACGGCCGACGGCTGAGGACTGGCGGCTAAAAATTAACATTGCAAGAAAACTTAACAATTGGCCAAGAAACTCGATCGAGTAGGTAGAATAGCAAGTAAATCATTTTGTAAACTCCAACCGATTAACTAACCAGAATAGAGATAACCCAGAACGCCTGTGATAGATAAAAGACGCACTACTCGCGATCTCCCCCAAATTAACGAAAGAATCCGCTTTCCCGAAATCCGCGTTATCGATAGCGACGGCTCTCAACTAGGAATTATTACTCCTGCCGAAGCTTTACGCGTGGCCGAAGAAAAGGAACTTGATCTCGTCCTTGTCAGTGAAACGGCAAGTCCTCCCGTTTGCCGGATTATGGACTATGGCAAATACAAGTTTGAACAGGAGAAAAAAGCCCGCGAAGCCAAGAAAAAACAGCATACAGCCGATATAAAAGAAGTTAAAATGCGCTATAAAATCGATGAGCATGACTACAACGTGCGAGTCAACCAAGCGCAACGTTTTTTAAAAGCGGGAGATAAGGTAAAAGCGACGATTACCTTCCGAGGTCGGGAAATTCAACACTCTAACCTAGCGGAAGAATTACTGGCGCGCATGGCCAAAGATTTACAGGATGTGGCTGAGGTACAGCAAGCGCCAAAAAAAGAAGGTCGTAACATGATGATGATGTTATCGCCGAAAAAATAACTAACTAATCCGGAAAAAAGGGGCTAAGACCCCTTTTTTGTTCTTCGGAAATCCCCAAAGGAACCCAATCATTTGAAACAAATGTATTAACCAGATTTTGACTCGGTTCGCCGAATCGCCACCACTGCCGGCCGGGGAGGTTGATTAACTTGACCACTGGGCCAATTCGACCCTAGGGGTACTTGTCGTATTTGTTCAAATTCCTGCCCATTAGTGGTTTTAAGGGCAAATTTACGGTTTTCAAAGGCCAAATCCCGACGAATTCCCCCCGCTTCCCCCGGATGTTGTACTGCCAAAAATAACGTCTCTTGGTCGGGAGTAAAGTACAATCCCGTTAATTCCGCATCCATGGGAGCGATAGCAAAAGGATAGGGATGCTCTTGACCCTTGGCAAACACCCAAGCGCTATTATTGCCAAAAATCCCCAATAAATCCCGTTGACTAACCGGGACCCCTTGGGGATAACGAGTTTTCATCTCTCGATTTAACCCACCCGTGGAAATATCGCTAACCATCCAGAGATTTCCCTGTTTATCGAAAGCGAGGTTATCGGGATTAGAAAAACCCTCACCTTTCTCTGTCGGTTCCCCTCCATAAGCGACCACATCCCAACGAAAACTTAAGGAAGCAGCATCGTTATTATCTTCCCTTAAGCTGATAATCCAACCAAATTCGTAGGGTATTTCGCCATTTGGCCCCTTAAATATTTCCTTATCGGCTCCTCCCTCCGCTTCACTGGGACTACCAGAGGTAAAGGTCATATATAAAGTGCCATTCTCGTCCACTTCCGTATCTTCCGGGCGACCAGTACAAGTGACCCCAACGGCGTTAGCGGCAAAATGAGCATCGATGAGAATTGCCCCCTGTTTTTCCGTCCTATTACCTTCATACAGGTCTGCGAGGGTCTTATATTTAGCTTTGTAGGCCAGAATCTCCTCATCGTCCTTAAATAGCAGTAATTTAGTATCATTGACCGTTCTTTCGGGATTCGGCAAGGCTACCACCCCATCCCCGCGACTAGCGGCAATTTGACTCGGTAGGACGGGATTTATCTCCGTGTCGGGATTTAAGGGTATCCAATAACCGGTTTTATCGGGGTTGAATTTCGCCCCGTAGAGCATTCCTTTTTCTAGGAGTTTTGAGTTATTTTTCTGCTTAATATCGCTAATTTTGCCCTCGGAAACGAATTTATAGACATGACCGCCTCTGCGATCGCAACCTGAATAAACCGCCAAGGGTTGCCCCGTTTGAGCGAGAAAAGCGACCGCTTCATGGCGAAAACGCCCTAACCAAGTGTGTTTTGTGCCATAATCATCGGGATTGGCCGGATCCACCTCCACCATCCAACCGTATTTATTTCCCGCTAACCCGAAGACGTTACCCCGGCCATCCACTTCTGAACTATTGAGAATAAAGGGAGTAGTATCGGGATGCAAAGGGGAACCATCTTTTAACACTACCTCCGTCACTTGGTCTTGAAAGTTCTCCTCGGCACTAAATACAGTCCCCCAAGGCGTTGTTCCCCCGGCGCAATTTTGCAACGTTCCGATAATTTTTGCCCCTAATCCGTCATCGTAGCCAAGTTTATCGATTTTGGTAAAAATTGCTACAGCAGGACCGGTCGCTTTCAGGTAGTGACCGTCCTTTAGTCCAGAAATACCGGTAATGCGGCGATCGGCTTTACTATAGGTACGTTGCCATTTTCCCGTTTGATCTTTAGCCAGGGAAATTACGCCAATTCCCTGATCAATTAAGCCTTCTAGGGATATTTCCTCGATTTTTGCCTTTAAGCTGGCATCTTGCAGGTGATAGGCGGCAATTTCACCCTTTTCGTTGGTTTTTTCCCGTACTTCCTTGACGGGTAGGGTTTTACCAATCACTTGTTCAAAGGTTTGTAGCCAAGTACGACCACTGATATATTCAAAATTAACGGTTAGATAACCTTGACCCGCACTGGTTTCGATAAAAGATAGATAATCATTGTTATAACCGAAACGGGAATCACCCACTGCATCCCCCCACTGGGCCAGCACATCATAGGTGAATCCTTGCGGAAGAACGAGATCATCTAGGACTTTATAGGTTTGATAGGCACTTTTTTGGCTTTCATCGCTCATGCCGTCAATTTTTAAGGGAATCGGCAGTTTGACTGCAGCAAAGTTTAACCCGAAACTATTGGCAGCGATCGCAGGACTGCTAATCAGAGAGGAATATTTTTTCTCTTGCAGACTGAAAAAAGAGACACCAGCAGTGGCAGTTAAAAAGGTGAGGAAATTACGGCGAGAAATACTCATATTTTCATTAATAAAGTCAAAACTGATGTTCAGACCTTGATTAGGTTAAATTTTATTACGGATACTTGACATAGGGATTATACAGTATCCAAGTTATGACTAAGTTAACAGCCAGTTAAAAAGCGGTTCTTCGGTTTGTGTTATGCAATGGACGGGAGTTATAAGGGGTGAAACCCTTATATAGAAAGACATTGCTTCGATTTTTGCCAATTGTTTTTGATCTAGAGCGAACTAATCAATTAAGTCTCTTACCAGATAAGGATTTAGTCGATTTATGACCCCCTATCGAACCATACCAAGTAACGAAGAACCAAAAGAGGTAAGAAAATCCCATCCCTCCCTCGGACATTAGATCAAAGTTTATTTCTTGCTTTAGTTGCTGCCGAACATTGATTTTAAGATCATCTCGGTAAATTCCCTCATCGGAACCAAGCAACTGGGAGAAATGTTATTTTCTCAGGCAAATCTGAGAGGATTATGTAGAAATATCTATAGCGTTTCCCAATCTCATGAGGTACACCAAAATCTTAACTCCTGACTCCTCAAAACCTAAGACTCTGTACCTCACAACTATGGGAATTGCTATATATTACATTTCACCCATCGGTATGCTTTACCGAAATACTGGTTAGATGAAAAACAAGCAAGACAAGCTTTATTAAAACGCGGTGAAACAGTAAACAGTGATCAGTAAACAGTGATCAGTAAACAGTAAACAGTTGTAAGCTGATAGCTAGATTGTCAGTTAACAGAAATCGATGCAAAGTTCACTGAAAAGGATCATCATCGGTGCGAGTTTTTTTCTCGCTACGGTAGTCGGAGCAACTATCGGTTATATGGCCTACGGTTGGAGTTTTCTCGATGCCGTTTATATGGTGATAATCACCATATTTGGAGTAGGTTTCGGGGAAGTTAAACCGATTAACACTCCCAGTCTGAGAGCTTTTACCATGTTAGTTATCGTCTGTGGGACTACCTCGGCCGTTTATGTGGTGGGAGGTTTTTTTCAGATGCTCACCGAGGGAGAAATTAACAAAGCTTTTAGCGATCGCCGGATGAATAAAGAGATGGAATGCTTAGAAAATCACGTCATAATCTGCGGTTTTGGGCGTATAGGACGCATTCTAACGACTAAATTGGCAAAAACAGCCCAATCCTTTATTATCGTCGATAATAACCCCGATCGCATTGGATTAGCTAAGGAAAAAGGCTACTTAACTCTTAATGGTAACGCCACCGATGAAAGTATTCTCCAAAAAGCCGGCATCGACAAAGCGCGAGTTTTAGCGACGGTGTTACCCGATGATGCCTTAAATGTCTTCATCGAAAATTTGGGTCTGAAACCCCGTCGTTCTACGACGGCTTTACCGTTAAATATTAGCGCATTTACACGATATATGCTAGAATGCGAGATATGGAAAAAGCCTATTCTTACCGA
>NZ_SFBZ01000170.1:0-11684 GCF_007095495.1 Microcystis sp. M_QC_C_20170808_M9Col
AGACCAGAACAGAGTAAATCTGTTAAGGCAGGTGCGGAACCCCGCAAGGGAAAGAAGCAGAAACCTAAATCGTGAGGTTTGGGAATCACCGTCCGTTTACGGCGGTGAGGATGTCAAAACTTCCCCCTCGATTTAGCTTCCGGTGATGCTATCCCCATGGCCTTGACGGCAGCGGCGATAGATGGTTAAAAATAAACAGATGCTGGATCCCCATCCAACATCCGCGTTCTAACTCTGCACACATTTTGCTAAGTCCTCATGATAAGTTAAAAAACGCTTCCTTTTTGGGGGCGTTTTTATTTATTCGATTGAAAAAACCGATGACAATCATTACTAAAGCTGATAAGAAAGTGGGAAGTGGGGTGTAGGGTGTAGGGTGTGGGGTGTAGGGTGTGGGGTGTGGGGTGTGGGGAGAATAAAGCTGCCTATTGCCTATTGCCTATTGCCTATTGCCTATTGCCTATTGCCTATTGCCTATTGCCTATTGCCTATTGCCTCCTGACTGACTCCTGACTGACTCCTGATAACTGATAACTGATAACTGATGAAAAGATTAGCTTGGTTCGATCGCTTAGTGTTAGCGACTATTTTGGCCTTAATTGCTGGGATATCGTCGATTTTGATCCAGGGAAATCAAGTTCCTACCCGAGGGGAGAATTTTAGCTGGCAAGGACGAAAAATCGGCGTTAGGGACAATTATTTTACTTTAAGTTTTAATCGACCGATTGACCGTTCCGACATAGAAACCGGACTGGTGATCGATCCTCCCTTGCCGGGTAAAATTAGCTGGTCTGGCGATCGCTTGACCTATACCTTGACGGAATTGCCCATCTACGGCAAAAAATATCAAGTAAAGTTACCCATTGCCCAAGGTGAGGACTTTATCGGGGAATTTTACACCCACGATCGAGCTTTTGCCTATATTGGAGTCAACCAAGAGGAAAGAGGCCGTTTAATCGTCTGTAATATCATTCAGGGGGCAAATAACGTCACAGAACTGAAAAAAACCATCCTTACCCCTGCGGATCTGGTGGTCACGGATTTTCAAATCTATCCGAGGGGGGAGAGAATTTTATTCTCGGCCTTCGATCGCTCTGACTTAGGACGAGACACCCCGAAACAGCAACTTTACACGATTACCACGGGTTTAAATCATGACGAACATGGTCAAAATTTGCCCAGTGGTCGTATAGAAAGGTTTTTAGATGCGAAAACCTATCAAAATCTGCGCTTTGATCTCTCAGATAACGGCAAAACCCTAATCGTGCAGAGAATTAATCATGGGAATCCGGGGGATGCCAGTTTATGGGTAATCAGGGATGATGGACAATCGCGACCGTTAGGAATGCAAGGGGATAATTTTTTACTATCTCCCGACGGTAAAAAAGCGGTTGTCAGTCAAACGGGAGGGGTAGCGGTGATTCCTTTGGATGTCCAAGCGGGAAAACCGCAATTTTTGCCTACCTACGAGAAAATACTCGCTTTTTCCCGGGATGGTCGCCAAAAATTAATGGTGAAATCAGAACTGGATAATCAGCGATCGCTATTTTTGCTCAACGATCAGGGAGAGTCAAGACTACTATTAAGAACAGCTAATCCGATTATTAGCTGTGAATTTGAACCGCGACAAGAAAAAACCCTTTACTGTCTGAAAAGCGATCTGGTCATGGGCAGCGATGGCAAAGTGAAAGAAGAACCATTTTTAGGGATTATTGAGCTAAAAACGGGTAAAATGATGCCCCTGCTGGCCTTACCTAATTATCGTGACGTGCAGATGAGTATGTCTCCTGATGGCGTGGCCTTATTATTTGATCAGTTAGCAACCACACCCTTTGGAGTCAGAAATGATTTAGTCACCGGGGAGGGGTCGAGCATTGCCGATGGTCGTCTCTGGTTATTACCACTCCCCGATCAATTCAGTCCCAATAGCACCCCGAAAATTTTACCTCAAGAACTCAACGCCGGTTTTAAACCCCGTTGGCTGCCCTAAAATTATTGATCGGTAGCTATGTTATCAGGTTCAAGAGTTAAGTTTTCAGTGAATTTATGCTACTTCAGCGATTTGCTTTTTTATTGCGTCCTAGTGGCGATATCGAGATCGAGCGGGGGATTCGGACTTTATTGGCGCTCGCGGTACCGATTATTATCGGTGATATTTTAGATCAGTCAGAATTGGGGTTAATGGTCGGTTTAGCGGCTCAAATCTTGATTTTAGCCGATGTAGGGGGACTTTACTGCCTGAGAGCGAAAACCCTAGTCGCTACGACCATTGGGATGGCTCTAGCTTTGATTATCGGCACATTAGCCAGTGCTTGGCTAGGATTGACCGTGGTGATAGTTTTTTGCGGGTTGTTTCTAGCGGGTTATTTGACGGTTTACGGGGAAAATGGGGCGTTAGCTGGGGTAGTAATTAGTTTATTGCTGCTTTTTGCTGTTTCTTTGTCATCGGGGGATATTGTCGTCGCTTTACAACGGGCCGGAATCGCTGTGTTGGGAGGGGGATGGACAATTTTTTTAGCCCTGTTTATCTGGCCTTTTCGCCCTAATCAGCCTTTACGTCAGGTAACGGCGGAAAATTTTCAGGGTATCGCCACCTATCTCCGCTCTTTGCCCTTAAACTCTCGTTCTAATGCTAATGAGGAGCCATATTTTGACAAAATCCGCCAGCTGTTGCTACGTTCGAGGAAAACTGTCACCTTGACGCGTCGGGGACGTTGGGGAAAAAGTGAGCTGCGGGAATTGTTAATCGTCTTGATTGAAGATAGCGATCGCATTAATACCAGCTTAATTGCGCTGCGAGAATTGCTTCATCTTCATCCCTTGCCACAACTGACCACGGTGGGTATTTTATTAGAAGATATTCTCGTGCAAGTGGCGGAAATTAGCGAAGATATTGCCTGGTTAATTTTGGGTAGAAATAAACGACCAGATTGTGAACGCTTGCAGCTATTACTCAAGGCGATCGAGCAACAAAAAAACCTGCAAGCTAAAGTTTTAGAAAATGCCCAGGATGATTATAGCAGTTATGTGGCAATTTCGCAATTAAATAATCGTTTAAAAAAATTATTTAAACAGCTAAAAATAGCCAGTGAAACAGCGCAACATTTGCGGCAAAGCGAGAACTTTTCCGATAAAAAAAATCCCTGGCAGCGGAACTTTGAAGGGATAGAAAAAGAGTACAGTCAAGAAAAAGCTTGGTGGGAACCCTTAAAATCTAATTTTAATCTAGAGTCTCCCCTATTTCGTCATGGTTTACGCTTGGGTTTGGGAAGTGCGCTAGGAGTCTTGATTTACAATAAGCTAGGAATTACCCATAGTTTTTGGATTGGTTTAACCTTAGTTATTGTCTTAAAACCAGATTTTAGCTTGACTTTTCAACGCTTTTTAAATCGGGTGTTTGGCACGATTTTAGGCTCGTTTTTTGTTTTGGCACTGTTGCCAATTATCGATAATCCGATCTGGTTAGAAATTATTGGGGTGATTTCTATAGCGATCGCTTTAGCTTTGGTACGATTTCACTATAGTTTGGCAGTATTTTTTATCACAATTTTTGCTTTAATCTTCAGTCGTCTCGATCCCAGCAATGACGGCATTAATTTAGAGTATATCAGAATAATTTATACTTTAATCGGTAGTGCTTTGGCCTTTGTCCTTTCCTTCGGTTTTTTACGGTTTAATGAAGATGAACGTTTTTCCCTCGCTGCCATTAAAGCATTAGAAGCTAATCAAATATTTTTTCAGTCAGTTATGGCAGTTTATTTAGGAGAATCATCCTATCAAACTGCAATTTTATCTTCCCATCGCCATAAAGCTCGACGAGCAAATACAACGATGCAAACGGCCCTACAAAGATTAATTGATGATCCTAGCACACCCTTTCCACAAATGGAACCGGCAATCACTTTAAGTAATTATATTCCTCGTTTTGGTCGCGGGGTGACAGTTTTATTGACGGAATTGGAACAATATCGCGGTAGTCCTCCCCATCCTAATCTCAGTCTGTTCACGCAACAAATAACCCAAGCTTTGACGCAATTAACCCAAGCTTTGCAAACAAATAATCCTCCTCCTCCCTTACCTCCCCTCGAAGATACTTTAGAAGAAGTCCTCGATCATTTGCAAGAATTGCGAGAGGAAAGGTTAGTAGAAATTGGCAATCAACAAGAGGGAACTAATCTCCATAAATATTTAGGGGATTATAATATTGTCACCACGGAACTTGTGGAATTATCCAGTCGTGTGGGGGTAATGAACACAGCAATCGATCGTTTTATTAGAAGTTAAAATTTAGTTATGACAAGAGAATTTAGCAGTCAGGAGGAAAATCGATTAACTTCGATAATTTCCGTATATTCAAAATTATTAGGACTGCGTTTCACTAGAGAATAATCAACACCATGAAGATTAATTAAATCCTCTTGACAATCCGCTTTCGGAGAATTATAAACTAACACATATTCTTTACCAATATAGGGAGAAATCTCGGTTTCTACTTCTCCTCTCCATTGAGTTTTTGTCACTAAAACAATTAACTGATTGGCTAATTTAGGAATAGCGATCGCAACTTGCCGACGATAGATATGATCAAGACTACCAAAAGGGGAATCCATCACCAGAGGAAAAGTGCTGCTATCAATTCCCATCAAAGTATTTTTCTGACTCCATTCTCGCACTCGATCAATAATTCCCCCGATAAAAGATAAACTGAGAATCTGATTTTCTCCGGTGGAAGCTGCCACGGGAATGGCGAATCCTGTCGTATTTTCTAATAGTCTTACCTCGTAATCGGGACTAATACGGGGAATATAGGGAGTAAAAGAAATTGAGTTAAAGATTTCCTGTACCCGTTTTTCTAAGGACAAACGAAACTGATTTTCTAATCTCTGTCTTACCTCACTAATGCGATTAATTGCCTCTTGAGTCGCTAAACTACGTCGTTGTCCTAAATTAGATTTTTCCTCTTTTTGTTGCTGTTTTTGTACCTGTTTTTGCAGGGATTCTAACTCTTTTTCATAGATATCTAGTTGATTTTTATTGCTGCCCTGTTCCAATCGTAAATCTTTGAGGGAATCCTCGATCGCATCTAAACGAGATTGCAGATTTTTAATATCTTCATCGGGATAATGGCGAAATTTATCCCGAACTTCATCTAATTCTGATTCTACCAAAGATAATTCTAAGCGCCACTGGTGAATATTAGCTTGATAACTATCCACTTCTTGCCAAAAATCTAACACCCGTTTATCTATTTCTCTGACTGTGGAAGATAAGCGAATGGCCGCTTCTTCCACATCGGCCATTCCTGCTTTATTCATCCAGTCTTGTACCTCTAAATAAGCTTGGCTATTTTCCTGTAATTCCTGGCCACAAATACATTTTTTCCGCTCTAATAATTGTTGGACAAATTGCTGTTTGATACCACTGGGTAATTCCCCTTGTTGTCGCAGGCGATCGATTAATTGCTGAAAATTTTGATTAATTTCTTTTAAAAAGACTTGATAAGCTTGCTGGGAAATTAATTTCTTTAACTTATCCTTAGTTCTCACTAAATCTTGCCGCAGATTTCTTTCCTGTTGTTCTAATTTTTCTTTTAACTGTTTTAATTCCTCGGCACCACTTAACTCTAATAAGCGATTAGTCACGGCTTTTTTTAATTCTTCCTGCTGGGATAACTGGTTAATAATATCCTGCTGACGCTGTTTTAATTTCTCGAAATCCTGCTCGATTTTACTTTCCTGTTTCAATAACTTTTTTAAATCCGATTCTCCTAAATCTTTAAGCTCATCTTGTAAAGATTTCTTAGCTTTTTTTAAATGCTCGATCGCTCGATCTAATACTTTAACTCCCAATAATTCTTTTGTATCCTCGGCGATTTTACCTTGGCTACTACTGCGAAATTGATGATCGATATATTCCCCATCAAAAAAGAAATAACGGTGTAAACTTTCGGGTAAAATTTGATTAATAATATCCTCTGGTGGTTGATTGGGTGTGTACCAATTGCCATCATCACCAGCGTAGAGCATATATAAACTATTTTGACCGTATTTAATTTTACTATTTACATCTTGATAGGCGAAAAATTTTCGTTTTACCTGATAGCGTTTATTTTCATGTTCAAAGTTTACTTCTGCGGAACATTCTAGGGAGGTTCCCGTGCTTACCTCCGTAATTGCCCGTTTATTAACTAATAACTCTGGTTCGGCAAAAGCTGCCGTAAATTTTTCATAAAGCACCCAAGTACAAGCATTTAAAATGGTTGTTTTTCCCGCTCCATTATTGCCATAAATTACCGTTGTATTGCGAGAACTTGCCGCTAAATGTATCTCGGGAGTCTTGCCATAAAATTGTCGAAAATTACATAACTTTATTGATAGTAGTTTCATAGTTAGATAGAGGGGATGATGGGGAAGTGGGGAAGTGGGGAAGTGGGGAAGTGGGGAAGTGGGGGGATGGGGAAGTGGGAAGTGGAGCATTTGGATGAAATTTCCCTAAACCCCTAAATCCCTATCACCCTATCACCCCAAAACCCTATCACCCTATCTCCTGACTCCTGATAACTGATAACTAATTATTGAATTACTTCTTTAATAATCGTTAAAACATCATCATTGATATTGCGAGGATTGCGCTGGTATAACTTATCTCTTTCCAATTTTAAAACGCGATCAATGATTTTTCGCACATCTTCGGGAGCGTTTAAAATCGGTTCTTGGATATTTTGGAGATTATTATCAGGATTAGTCATAGGGCAGATTTTTTAATATTTACAGCTGCTGCATTGCAAACAAAATCCTTGCCAGGGTACGTTAATCTATTACTAGCGCACCCTCAGCCTAGATTGTTTCCCTAGACGAAACTTAAATAGGGTAACTTTTGGGCGGTAGATTGAATCAGATCGAGATTTTGTAACAGCTGTCCGCAGGTATCCCAACCCCCTTCTATTAACATCTGTCGGGAACCTTCATTCATAGAGACGGTAGCGACAAAATCCCCCCATTCCACCGTCATGGTTGTCAAGGAAAGATCGACGGGAATTTCGGGATTAGCGGCAATTAGATCCTGTAAATGGGCGATGGTTTTTGCCTCAGCAGTGACACAGGGAACCCCATTAGCGATACAATTGCCAAAAAATATTTCGGCGAAACTTTCCCCGATAATTGCTTGAATTCCCCAACGTAAAATCGCTTGCGGTGCGTGTTCCCGAGAAGAGCCACAACCAAAATTACCATTAACTACCAGAATTTTCGCTCCTTGGTACTGGGGTAGATCGAAAGGATGACTCCCCTGTAAAGCCGCTCGATCATCGGCGAACACTTGTTCTCCTAAACCTTCAAAGGTGATACAACGCAAAAAACGAGCCGGAATAATGCGATCGGTGTCAATATCGTTGCCTCGCAAGGGTAAAGCTCGTCCGGAGATGGTTTTAACTTGACTCATGATCTTTTTCTAACTTTTACTAGCAGTGATAAAAAAGGTGGTTGCATCTTGCCATACCCCCTGATCGGTGGCATTTTTCTCGATTTCTCGGCGATAATTGTTCACTAGAGTCGCAATTTCGGCAGCCGATAGGCGATCGAACCGCCTTTTTTTAACCATTGATACCATTTTGCCAGCACTTGCGGGATATCGGGGAAAAGTGCAATCGCCAGAGAACAGGTAATCAGATCGAAACTAGACTCGGCAAAGTCAATGGCAGCTATATCGGCGTTAATTAGGTCAATATTCTCGATATTTAATGCTTCTAGCTTTTTTTCGGCTCTGGCAATCATTGCCGGCGTGAAATCAACCCCGATGACACTTTTTACTTTTGGGGCAATTGCGACCGCTATAAATCCCGTTCCCGTTGCCACGTCTAGCACAGATTGTTTTTTTTGTAAATAGAGATAATTTACTAATTTAAGGGCGCGAGCTTGCGTAAAATCGTTATCGTAATCGTGACGACGGGCATAAAAATCAATCACTTGACGCTGATAATCGTTGCTCAACTTCTCTATTGCCCAATTATCGACAAAGACTGACCCAATTGACTTAAATTAAGAGCATGACCCCCGGTAACTAGATAAACCGCGTCTGCTATTGTGCCAATTCTACGACAGAGATCGCCTAAACGATCGCGAAACAGACGACCGAGGGGATAAGCGGGAACCACACCCCAACCAGTTTCTTCCGCCACCAGAATAACATCAACCGGCGCGTTTTTGAGGGAATACAAGAATCGATCGCTAATTTCTAACCATTCAGCTGCCGACATTTCTAAACAATTGGCTACCCAAGTACCGAGGGAATCGATCAATAAACAGTGAGTAAATGGGCTATTATCAATAGTTTCGCTTAATTGTCGGGGAATTTCTTGGGTTTGCCATTGGGGGGAACGTCGCTGCCGGTGTCTTTCAATGCGGTCGCACCATTCTTGATCTTTTTCATCCACTGAGGAGGTGGCGATATAAATAACGGGTTTTTGGCTGATTTTGGCTAAATATTCGGCCCATTCACTTTTCCCAGAACGGGCGGCCCCTGTAACTAGGATAATTTTTTCATCCACGATCGAGATTTTGGCAAATAACTAAAGTATATACGGAAGAAAACTGTCCTATTCTCGATCATCAAAACGGTGAATATCATCATCTCCTAAATATTCGCCATTTTGCACCTCAATCATCACCAAAGGAATAGAACCGGGGTTTTCCACCCGATGACGGGTATTCATGGGAACATAGGTAGATTCTTTTTGTTTGAGGAGAGTTTCTTTTTCATCACAAATTACCCGCGCTGTACCGGAGACGACAATCCAGTGTTCACTGCGATGGTAGTGCATTTGGGTACTCATGTGATGGCCTGGTTTAATGACAATGCGATTGATGCGATACCGGGGACCTTCCTCCAATACCGTCACCGTTCCCCAGGGGGGAGTCCGCGTCATTTCTAGGTCTTGGGGAGAAGGGGAGGGAGCATTAATTAAGTCATCCATGGCGGTGGTCTCCAAACTTGATTAACATTCTAGTGGACGATAATCAGTAATCAGTAATCAGTAATCAGTGAACAGACAGGACTTTTACTGCCATTTAATACTGCTCACTTAATACTCTATCCTCCTACTGATAACTGATAACTGATAACTGATTCAAGAGGGCAATTGTTTAAAATCAAAATTTTTGTCTTTACCCTTGACAGATGGCTCGGTTTGTGCTATGCGATTAGCCATTTGTACCAGATCCACCCCGGTAGCTTGTCGCAATTGTTCGGCAAAGGCAGTCATTTTCGGGACAAGATTACCATCACCTCCGTCCACTACCGTCACCGTTTGCACCTGCACTTCTGGGACACTAGCGACCATTAATTTAAGCAATAACTCCAATTTTTGGTATAAAAAGATGTTTTTAGCGTTATTTCCCGCTCCTTGCCAAGATGCCGCCAGTTTTTTGGTTCCTTCCGCTTGCGCTTTCCCCTGTTCGATAATTTTGGCCGCTTCCCCCCGGGCTTTTGCGATCGCTTGTTGACATTCCGCGGCCGCAGGGGCGATCACATCTGCCTGTAATTGCTGTTTCACCTGCTTAATTCGGGCAGTTTGTACCGCCACTTCTGCCTGTACTTTAGCTAAATCGGACATAACCACCGATTCTACCTCGGCAATCATGGCGCCGCGCTTAGTTTGAGTGTCGCGCACCCGTTTTTCTGCGTCAGCTTTGGCTATTTCTAAATCTTTTTGGATACGACGCAAAGCGGTTAGGCGTAGATTCTCGGAATCCTTGATAATCGATGTTTTTCGGGCTTTTGCTTCTGCTATCCGGGCATCTCTCTGTAATTCGGCTTTTTGCTTCCGTCCGATCGAATCGAGATAACGCACCTCATCGGAGATATTCTGGATCTGCAAACTATCCAAAACTAAACCCAATTTTTCTAGATCCTGTTCCGCTTCTTCCAGGAGACTTTTAGCGAAAGCAATCTGATCGGAGTTCGCTTGTTCTGGGGTTAAATTGGCCAAGACACCGCGCAAATTGCCCTCTAGGGTTTCTTTAGCCAATTGTTCGATTTCCTTGCGTTTCTTGCCCAATAAACGCTCGATCGCATTATAAATAATCGGTTCTTCCCCGGCAATTTTAATATTCGCCACCCCGGTGACGATCAACGGCACACCGCCCTTAGAATAGGCATTAACCACCCTGAGATCGATGATCATGTTGGTCAGGTCCATTCGATACACTTGTTCTAGCATAGGTAAACGAATACTGCTGCCCCCTTTTACCAAACGATAACCGATGGTTTTGCCCGTGGCCGTGGGACGACGACTGCCTGCAAAAATTAAAACTTCACTCGGTTGACAGATGTGGTAGTAGTTACGGATGACCAATAAACCCGCACCTGTCCCTAAACCGAAAACTCCCAGTAAAACAGCGATAATTTCCATAGATTTTATTACGGTCGATGCTCGGATCAAATTAACTAAATTGTATCCATCAATTCCCAACTTTGACAGACCAGTAGTCTAGTAGGGTGTAGGTAGGGTTTGCGGCAAAAAGTTTTTCGTGGGGGTAGGGTGTGGCCTCCCAACCCCCCCGACATCGGGGGGGCAGGTGGGGTGTGGGGTTTTACCGATTTTCAGGTGGTCAATTACCTAATTTTCAGGGAAAAAGTCCAGGGATTTTCCCCCCAATCACTCCAATGGTCGGCACTTTTTGAGGGAAAAAAAGTCTAAAAACCTTATCCAACAAGGTTTATGTTGACTTCAATCAAATTGCTTCTAAAATCTACACATAAGTACCTAAGCAAAATTAATTACACATATCTAACCACCTCTTGCCTCTTGCCTCTTGCCTCTTGCCTCTTGCCTATCTTCACTAGGAAATTAATTTTGCACGACTACTTAACTTTATTCGTAGAGCCAATTATTCAATGTATGAATAATCTCAAAAAATCTCTCGGCATTTGTTGACCGTCGCTTCTGCTGCTGTGGGTGTCCCCGAACCCACGGGTGTTCTTGGTTATATCACACTGGGCGGTTTAATGCTACTAGGGGGTACTGTCCGCAAAACGAGAAAATAATGTCCCAGAGAGAGGAGGCGCGGGTTTCCTCTCTCTTTTTTTGGGGGGTTTTTGAGCCTTCAGGTTTCAGTATCTATCCCTAATTCCCGCAATCGTGCCGCTAGTTGTTCTGCTCGTTGTTTAGCCGCAGAAGCCTCTTGTTTAGCCGCAGAAGCTTCTTGTTTAGCCGCAATTAACTCCTCATCGGCAAGGGGAATTAACTCTCCTTCCAGCGTCAACCAGCGCAACCATAGCCGCTCAATCCCCCGATAGGAACCTTGCCACAAACCCAAGCTCAATTCCAGTTGAGGAATCGGTAAGCGTCCCTCCACTAAAGCTACGGGTTGGTAACGACCGCCTACCAGTTCAAACGCCTGAAGTTGGTTAGTATAGCGACTGAAAACCACATAGTAGGGAATCCGCAGAATCTGTTCATAAACTGTCCACTTAGTTGGCGGTTCTTCTGGTTGGCGTAGTTCTTCTCCTAAATCTTGATTTTCCGTACCTGGAGACAATAATTCCACCACAATCGCAGGGGAAACTCCTTCCTGCCAAATCACATAACTTAAGCGCAGGTCATGGCCATCGTAGAGACGAGGAACACCGACCACCCCAAACCAATCAGGACGCTTGTACCATTGAGGGTGTCTGACATCGTAGTA
>NZ_SFBZ01000171.1:0-14288 GCF_007095495.1 Microcystis sp. M_QC_C_20170808_M9Col
GGAAATAGCCGTAAACTTGATTAACAATCGTCCTCGAAAATGTCTTGACTATCGTACCCCGAATGAGGTATTCTATAAAGGTAGATCAGACAGTGATGCAATTCAGACTTGAATTGGCCTTACCTTAGAGGAAATGCAATCTTTACTGATTAATTGAAACGGTAATTTTGCTTGGATAATATCAGCACCCATCTCGATGGATTTAACAGCTTTTATTTACCATCCATAAACTTTGTCTATCTAGACAAGAGGTAAATTTTGCGGCGTTTTAGTGGTAAAATTACCAAAGAACAATAATCGCTGCCAGTATTCAAGCTGTCAAAGTGGATTTCATCCTCGGCATCGATCGAGAACAATCAAAAAACTGGAGAATAATCGGAGAATCTATGCAACTTAACCCATCTAAACAAGAACTGTTACAAATTGAGTATTTAGCCACCGGTGCCACGGGACAAAACATGGTTAAAGATGATGGCAAAGATGTGATTGAAGGATTAACTAAAACCCCAAAAAGTTTGCCATCTAAATATTTTTATGATCGGCAAGGTTCCCAACTTTTTGAAGCAATCTGTCAATTGCCAGAATACTATCCTACTAGGACAGAAGCCGCTATTCTCCAAGAATATGCTCAAGAAATTGTCGCCTATACAGGGGTCTGCGAATTGATAGAATTAGGTAGTGGTAGTTCCACTAAAACTCGTCTGTTATTGGACGCTTATTATCGGCAACAAAAATCCTCTAAATATGTACCTATCGATGTTAGTGAAACTATTCTCCAAGCTAGTGCCATAGAATTACAAAAAGAATATCCTAATTTACCCATTCAGGGGTTAATTGGAACCTATGAACAGGCCTTAGCTTATTATCAGAACACTTCCTATAATACCAGAATGATTTTTTTCTTGGGAAGTTCGATCGGTAATTTTTCTGCATCTGAATGTGATAAATTCTTGGAAGAAATTGCCACTGTCCTAAAAGCTGGAGATTATTTTTTATTAGGGATTGATCTCCAAAAACCAGCGGCAATTTTAGAAGCAGCTTATAATGATGCTCAAGGGGTGACAGCAGCTTTTAATTTAAATATGCTTTCCCATTTAAATTGGCGTTTTCAAGCTGATTTTAACCTTGATTTATTTAGTCATCAAGCTATCTATAATCAAGACAAATCCCAAATTGAAATGTATTTAATTTGTCAAAAAACTCACCATGTTCATCTTAAAAAACTCGATTTAACAGTTAATTTTCAAGCATCAGAAAGTATTTTGACAGAAATTTCGCGTAAATTTAACCTAGAAACTATGGAAAAAGACCTAGAATCAAAGGGATTAAAACCGCTTAGGGTTTTCACCGATCCTGAAAATTTATTCGGGTTAATTCTCTGTCAGTTATACCTGTAAATAACGAAAACATTCTCATCAGTAATAGAGGCATAAAAACATGGAAAAGATTCAAGCACAGGCTCCTATATCTCTAAATAAATGTAGTCGAGAAAATCTACTGGAATATTTTGAAAATGCTTGGCAATTAGAAGATATGCTGTTAAAAAGCATCATCAAAGAAGAAGCTTTTTATTGTAACCCTGACGATTTAAGAAATCCCCTGATTTTTTATTTAGGTCATGCTGCCGCTTTTTATCTGAATAAATTGCAGCTGGTTAACCTATTAAAAAAAAGCCCTAATCCTGACTACGAATTATTGTTTGGAGTGGGAGTAGATCCGGCAACTCCCGCAGAATTAAACTCTGCTATCGCCCATATTCAGTGGCCCGGGGTGGCTAAGGTTTGGGAATATCGGCAACAAGTCTATGAAATTGTGGTCGAAATAATTAAAAATATCCCCCTTAATCTTCCTATTCATCCTCAGCATTCTCTCTGGTCATTAATGATGGGGATTGAGCATCAGCGTGTTCACTTTGAAACATCTTCAATGTTACTCAGACAACTGCCCTTAGAGCATCTGCAACGTCCTCAAGGGTGGCATTATGCCCCTTCTTTTGGTCAAGCTTATCCTAACCAAATGGTGGCGGTTTCTGGGGGAATAGTGGAAATTGGTAAACCCCAAGATTCTCCTATTTATGGTTGGGATAATGAGTATGGTTATCGTCAAGTTCAAGTTAACAATTTTCTGGTGAGTAAATATATGATTACCAACGGAGAATTTAAAGAATTTGTCGATAATAGTGGCTACGAAAATCCCAGCTATTGGGATGAAGAAGCTTGGCAATGGAAAAATCATTACCGAGTCAAATATCCTAAATTTTGGCTGGTAGATGAGCGAGGAAATTATCAATATCGAGCCATGTTTGATGCTCTCGATTTACCTCTTGATTGGCCAGTAGAAGTTAACTATTATGAAGCGATCGCCTACTGTCGTTTTCAAGGTCAAGGAATACGTTTAATGACGGAAGCTGAGTGGAATTTAGTCACCTATGGCAGTCAAAAAAATCGATGTTATACCCTAGAAAACGATAACTTTGATGACTATAACCTCAATTTAAAATTCTGTTCTCCCACTCCCGTAGGAATGTTAAAAAATGCGGGCAATAACTCAGACATTTATGATTTACGGGGTAACGTCTGGGAATGGCTAGAAGATGATTTTAATCCCTTAACTGACTTTCAACCCCATTACCTCTATGCTGACAATTCCACTCCTTTCTTTAATAGTCAACATAAAATGATGTTAGGAGGAGCTTGGGTGACTAACGGCACAGAAATCCTACCCTACTATCGCAATTGGTTTCGCCGGAATTTTTATCAACACGCTGGTTTTAGAATCGCACAAAGTCTTTAGGTGGGGTGTGGGGTGTGGGGTGTGGGGTGTGGGGTTTTACCCATTTTCAGGGGGTCAATTACCTAATTTTCAGGGAAAAAGTGCCTAATTTTCCCCCCCGATTACTGCAAAGGCCAGCACTTTTTGATGTCAAAAAAGCCTAAAGATATTATCCAACAAGGTTTTTAGATTTATTCTGCAAACTTTAGGTAATTGCCAATTTTTCAAAAAATTCCTGTAACAGTTGCCCCTCGATCGCTACAATAGAACCTAGTAGAGCGCGGATAAAATCGATCACCATGAATCAACCTGCAATTTTTCATCTCGCTATTCCGATTACCGATGTGTCCAGTGCTAAAAGCTTTTACTGTGATGGTTTAGGTTGTTTAGCGGGAAGAGAAACCGAGAAAGCGATTATCTTAAATTTCTCCGGTCATCAGGTAGTCGCTCACGTCACCGAAATGCCTCTTACTCCCCAAAATAGCATTTATCCTCGCCATTTTGGTCTAATTCTGCCGGATGCCAGCGATTGGGACAATCTTCTCGAAAAAGCGCGAGTCAATCAACTAAAATTTTATCTAGAACCAAAAACTCGCTTTACTGGGGAGATAACCGAACATAAAACCTTTTTCCTGGAGGATCCTTTCTATAATCTCCTGGAATTTAAACATTATCGCCACTACGAAGCTATTTTTGCCAGTCGGGAATTAACAGCGATCGGCGATCGAGCTTAAAATAAACAACAGGTGACTTTTTTGTAACTGGTTAGTCCTCTCCTCAATCGAGACAAAAATAGGGGAACTTCGCTCAGATTTTCTCATCAAAACTAAAAAAACCTTGGCTGGCAATGATCAATTCTTAGGAAATCTATGAAAAAACTTTTATTGTTAACCCTATTCATTATCGGTCTAGGATTTGCTCTCTTTAACTTTACTGGATTAGCAAATCGTGGCGAATATCAATCAATTTTGATCGACTTTAAAGACGATATACCTGTCAGCGTACTCGATGAGCAGTTAAATGCTATCAACAAAAAAGCGGGAAAACTCACCAGTTTAAATAGTATTTTTTCCATCGATGAACATCTTTACATTATCGATGGAGATAGCAAACTCCTGAAAAATCTCCGCAATTCCGACCTAAAAAAATACACCGAATCGATCGAAGCCGATTATATTTATCATGCTTTTATCGCCCCCAATGACCCCGACTATAGCAAACAGTGGAACCTGAGGGGAATTAACATCGAACGCGCTTGGGAAGAAAATCACGGTGAAGGGATCACCGTCGCTGTCATTGATACAGGTGTATCAAAAGTCCCCGATCTGCGAGAAACCGAGTTTGTCGAAGGCTACGACTTCGTCAACGATCGCAGCAATGCCGAGGACGATAACGGTCACGGAACCCATGTAGCGGGAACAATTGCCCAATCGACCAATAATAACTACGGGGTGGCCGGCATCGCCTACAAAGCCAAAATTATGCCCCTCAAGGTGCTTTCCGGGACGGGTGGGGGAACCGTGGGAGATATTGCCGAAGCGATCCGTTTTGCCGTCGATAATAAAGCCGATGTCATCAATATGAGTTTAGGGGGTGGAGGTGAAACCCAAGTAATGAAAGAGGCGATCGAATATGCCTATAGTAAAGGTGTGGTAATCGTCGCCGCTGCCGGTAATGCCGATGATAATTCCGCCGCCTATCCCGCCCGTTTTCCGCACGTTATCGGCGTTTCTGCGGTAGATGCCTCCGGAAATAAAGCCCCCTATTCTAATTTCGGGGCCGGAATCGATATTGCTGCCCCAGGCGGCTCCGATACGGGTAAAATTGTCCAAGAAACCATCGATCCAGCTAAGGGGGGGGAACCGGCGTTCCTCGGTTTTCAGGGAACCAGCATGGCTGCCCCTCACGTTGCCGGGGTGGTAGCTTTAATCAAGGCTGCGGGAATTAAAGAACCCAATGCAGTTTTAGAGGTTTTGCAACAGTCGGCCCGTAAGATCAATGATGATCCCTTTAATCATTTTGGGGCCGGACAATTAGACGCGGGCAATGCCCTACAATTGGCCCTGAAAGGACAGATTACTTTCCGGGATTTTTGGCGTTGGTTGCGCGATAACGGTTATCTCAATCCCCGTTTCTGGATTGATGGCGGCGCGGTGGCGGTTTTGCCCAAAATGGCCATGGTTTTGGGTTCTTATCTTCTTGCTTGGTGGCTAAGAAGTTATTTTCCCTTCTCCTGGAACGGATTTTTGAATGCTGGTCTAATTTTTGGCAGTTCTGGCTTATTTTTCCTCAGAGGTCTTTATATCTTCGATTTACCCCAATGGCCTTTCCGAGTGATGGGGAGTTCTCTTTCCGACCTAGGAGGTGTTATTCAGGGAAGTTCTGCCCTTAATCCGCTTTTTGCTAGTGTTATCCTGCCCTTTGTCCTGATTGCTCTGCTTTTGGGTCATCCCCAAGCAAAATGGTTAGCGGTGGGGGTATCTTTAGCCATGGCGGTGACTTTAGGTATCAGTGCTGTTATCCATCCTACTCTGATCTGGTTAGGTTCTGGTACGATCGCTCGGACATTTTTGGGCGTAAATGCGCTTTTATGTCTCGGTTTAGGTTATTTAGCCCTAAAAAGTGCTACTTCATCCCGATACGCTTAAACAGGGGTTACAATGGGACAATAAGGGTGATTTACCGATAAAAACCTCTTTGGTTTTGGTATCTTCCTTTTGTTTTGCATTGAGTTCTCCTACAACAGCAGCCTCGGACATTAACCGAGGTTTTTTCTTTATGGTGTATGTTAGTTTCTAAGGGTTTTTTGGGAATCCCCAATCCCTATCTCGAAAGTTTCCCCCAATACCCCCTCGAATCATCGAGTTTATCTATTGTCTCTTTTCTAAGGTGTCTATCGTGTCAAATCATAAAATTCTCGTTATCGATGACAGTAAAGTGATCAGGATGCACGTTCGCGATATGTTACCAGAGGGTAACTTTGAATTTCTCGAAGCTAAAGACGGATTAGAGGGTTATAATCTCATCCGTACCGAAAACCCGAATTTGATTATTTTGGACTTCCTTCTCCCGAAAATGAGCGGTTGGGAGGTGTTTCAGCAAATCCAAACCGAAGATAATCTCAAAAGTATCCCCCTAGTGTTAATGTCGGGACGGAAAGAGGAGGTAGTAGAGAAAATCCCCGAACCTTTCCAGCATTTTGCCTTTATTGAGAAGCCTTTCGACCAAAAACAATTGCTACAAGCGATTAAAGAAGCGAGGGCTAAGGCCAAACAATATTCCCCCAAACCAACAGTTTTTAGCCCGAAACTAGAGGAACTCACCGGGGATTATAGCACCGATATTCAGACTCTCCGGACCCAAATTGCCCAAATGCAAACAGAAATGGAAACTATGAAGAAACAAATGTCTCAATTAGTGGCTTTTATTAAGAAAAAACTGGCCTAGAACTATTCAGCCCGATTTTTGATGACTTGGGCCAGCAGTTATCCTTATCTGGCGGTGCCAATCTCTGGCTAATCTCCTATCCCTTTTAAACAGGATTTAGGATAATATGAAGTAGTCTTTATTTGGTGAGTGACTAATACTAAATCCGTTGAGTATAGGCTACTTATAGAGGGGAGGCAAAAGGCAACAGGCAAAAGGCAAAAGGGGAAATAAATAATCAGTTTTTAATAACCAGATTTAGTATTAATTCACTGATAACTAGGGCTTGCTGAATAATGGTAAAACCCTTTTAAAATAAGGCTTTTGACCTGTTAAAATCCGATGTTCATGCTGCGAAAATAGGATTGGGACATTCAAAAACCTTGCATTATTCTTAATGCAGTACATAAGTTGGTACAAAAAGAAGGATAACAAAGCCTGAAACGACTGGCTACTGACTACTGACTCCTGACTCCTAACCCCACCAATAGACTTTTTAAGCAAACCCTAACTAATTATGAATTGGCAAGAAATAGCAGGTAATTGGGTTTTTCTCCCCCGTCGTCCCCGGGGTATCATTCACTTTTTAGGGGGGGCATTTGTGGCGGCGGCCCCGAATATTACCTATCGTTGGTTATTAGAAAGTCTTGGGAATTCAGGATACGCTATTGTTGCTACTCCCTTTGTTAATACCCTCGATCATAAATCGATCGCCCGCACAGTTTTAAACCGTTTTGATAATATTATTGAACGTCTGCGCTGGAATCATAGTCTGCCCCAAGGTTATCTCCCCATCTACGGATTGGGTCACAGTATGGGGTGTAAACTACATTTATTAATCGGTAGTCTCTACGAAGTGGAACGGGCGGGAAATATCCTCATTTCCTTTAATAATTATCCCATTCGTCGAGCTATTCCCTTTATCGAACCTTTGCAAATTGACACCACTTTTAACCTCGAATTTACCCCTTCCCCCGAAGAAACAAACGAGTTAATTTTCCAAGATTATGCCATTCGTCGCAATCTTTTAATCCGTTTTCAAGACGACACGATCGATCAATCTCTGGTATTAAATCCCCTGCTAAAAAAACGCTTTAATGATTTAATTGCCCTGCGAACTCTCCCGGGCAATCATCTCACTCCCTTGAGTCAAGATGTCAGTTGGCAAACCGGAGAAGTATTTACTCCCCTCGATGCGATCGGCCAATGGTTAAAACAGGGACTTGCCCGGGATAATTCCCGTCTCAAAGATGAGATTCTCCACTGGTTAAATCCCGTCCTTCCGGCCTCTCGTTAGCTTTCCTCTAGATTAATCCCCATTGCCCGTAATTGCGCCTCTATGCGGGCTAATTTTGCCTCAGCTTCCTGGGCCCGTTGTCGTTCCTGTTGGGCTTGCTGTTCGGCAGTCCTGGCCCTTTGTTCGGCTAATTCCGCTTTTTGCTTGATTTCTAGGGTGGTCAAAAACCGGGAGCCATCGGGATAAAAAATAGCTAACTGGGGACTCTCCAGTTGAAAACGGATCTGTAGAAGCGGACTCTGCCAATTATCGATCGCGGCAATCATCTCCAATTGATCACCCCTGCGCCACCAACCCTGTAGATAATTAGCATCGGGATCGTAGAGATAATATTCTTCTACGCCAAAACGCTGATAAAATTGCCATTTTCGGCGCATTTCCGCTTTAGTGTTGCCCGGAGAGAGAATTTCAAAGACTACCTGCGGCGCAATCTGGTTCTCTAACCATTGCTTATAGGAACCTCGATCGCCCTTGGGTCTGCCAAACACCACCATAGCATCCGGCGCTTGACAGATTTTATTATCCCCCTCGACTGGATACCACAACAGATCGCCGGCGATAAACACATGGTCATTGTCTGCGAATAAACATTCGAGATTTTCCTTGATCGTCACGATCCAGCGAAACTGTTTGGTATTATCGGCCATCGGTTTACCATCACTATCGGGATAGATAATCTCCGACTCAGAGAAAGATATCGCTTTTACCATCGTTCTACTCCCTAGCGTACTAACTATTTAGTATAGCATTAAATTCCCTGACGAAAGAGGGCAAAAGCCGAAGTATAACCGTGTAAAAAAGTGCGACCGCCCACTGGCCCGATTTCTCCATTGCCAAAGAAGCCAGCGAGGGGAACATTGGCGAAATAACGCTGAAAAAGACCCGAATCAAAGTCCGGTTTTTCGTAGAGATTTTCCCCGCGACCGAGACAGGAAAAGATCAAAGCTCCTAGTATATCTGAACTAGCGGGTTTTTCTTGGGGAAAAGCTTGCAGAAGTAATTCTAAATCTAGAGCGGAAGTGTCGGCATCGCGCAGGTGAAATTGTACCCGCTGCCCCGGACGAACTCGATCGCCAATTGCGATCGCACCTTGACGAGGATCTACTCCCAAAACATTGCGAATTAAGAAATCTCCGGCCCGCAACTGCATTTTAAACTCATCCCTAGCAATACCGATAAAAAGGGAGTGTTGCGCTAATTCTCGGTCTTTTTCGCTCAAGGAGGCAATTAAATCCCGCAGTAGATTTAAAGGTGGTTGCGAAGTCCCATCGGCCCCTTTACCGGTCATGGAGATGATAATATTGCGTTCTCCCTCACTCACCTGATAAATCGGTCCGATGGGACGACAACCTTGGGCGACGATAGTTTCGACGATAATATTGCCAGAAAGGGCGATTCCTACGGTTCCCTGACGATAGAGATAGGTATTACGGGGTTTTTGTTGATCGTGGTAGAATAGACCCCCAGAACGTTCGATCATGCCACCACTGACTAAACCGCCGATTTTGGCCGAACCGGGGTAGGCAAAATCTAAACCCTCTAACAGATCATTGATGCGACTGGAAAAAGGATCGGCTAAAAGGATAAATTGGGGATTTTTGGCCGCTTCTACCCCTAATAATTCTGTCCAACTAGAGGGGGAACTGTCGAGATCGGGCATTTCCGCCGCTTCGATATAGAAAGGCTGTACTTCCACATTGGGCAAATGGGCGACGGTGAGACTTAAAGCTGGACTCGCTTCGATTTCTCGCGCTTTTTCCCTGTCATCCATGCCGACAATCCCCGCGCCACCGCAGCCGATCAGCACAGGAACAGGGAGTTTATCCAAGATTAAGGGAACTAAACGGGGATAGTCGCTGGCATAGGCAGAAGAAATAAAAATTATGGCTAGATCTGCCGATCCAACTAATTTATCTTGCACTTTTTCTACTACCTCCGTCACCGCTGCTTCTAGGGAGGGACGGGTTGATAGGGCATTAATCCACTCGATGCGATCGCTCATGTTTCTTGACCCCAAATTTGGTCTCAATGGTCAAAGATGATCATCTTAACAATAAATTAACCTAAAAATCCTATCCGCGCCCCTAGATGGCGCAATAAATTGTAGAATTGTCATGACGTGAGCCAATAGGGCCGCAAGGGATTGTCAGTTATTTTAATCATATTTAATCTTAAAATAGAGAATTGTCCCCGCTAAGATAAAAGTCACAAAATTAGCGATAATAATCGGTTTACTGCTCATATAAAGACCGTAGATGAGCCAAAGAAAAACCCCCAGACAAAAGCAAATAAACATAGTTAGGGACAAGTCCTTAGCCGAACGATAACGCCAAGTTTTAATCACTTGGGGTAAAAAGGAGACAGTGGTTAATATTCCCGCCACGATCCCGATTAGTTCAATAATATTCACCGATTATCCTCTTTGCTCAGTTTCTCTCATTTTAAACTGTTGACTATCTAAATTACTCCTGACTTGAAAGAGGGTGTAGGGTGTGGGGTGTAGGGTGTAGGGAAGGAAACCTCTTTCATCTGTGGGGGTGAAAATTTTTTCATCAGGACTGACGACCGACGACCAACTCCTAACCCCACCAAGAAACTTTTTCAGCAGCTTCTACTTATTGAGCGATTACTATCACCGAAGTGCCGATTTGTACCTTTTCAAATAAAGCCTTTATATCTCGATCGCGCATCCTGACGCAACCGTGGGAGACGGCCCGGCCGATGAGATTTTCTTGGGGTGTACCGTGAAAACCGATAAAATTCGCGCCATCGGTCCAAAATCCGATCCAACGCGCCCCTAAGGGGTTGTTTTTTCCCGATGGCACCAGTTGCCCGGTGAAAGGATGTTCCCAGACCGGTTCCCGCACCATCTGAATCACCCTAAATCGTCCCGTCGGGGTTTCCCAACCCGGACGACCGATCGCCACTGGGTAAGATGCAATTATTTTCTGTCCTTGGTAAACAAAAACCCGTCTTTTTTTTAAATTCAGCAGCAAACGGGTTTCCGTTCGGATTACCGTGGTTGCGGGGGGGGAATTACCGAGACTAATGGGGGGATTGAGGAAAAATTCCCCTATTCCTAGACATAAACAGAGAATCGGCAGCAAAACTCGCATCTGATACCAGCAAAGTCAAAATTTTTATCTGTATTCTAATCTGATTGTGAGGATGTCAAACCGTCGATATGGTGAGTGCGGGGGGGGAGGATAAAATCGGAGTCGAGTTGGGCTAATTCGGTTACACTAATCCCTAGCTGGAATATTAACTTTTGTAACTATGACCGCCGCTATTGCTCTCGATCGCGTTTCTAAAATCTATAACAATCTCCCAGTAGTTAACGAGCTTTCCTTTACCATCGAAAAAGGGGAAATCTTTGGTTTACTCGGTCCCAACGGTGCGGGAAAATCGACGACAATCCGCATGATTATCACCCTAACCGAAGCAAGTCAAGGAGAAATCGCAGTGGCGGGGTATGATGTCAAAAAATACCGCGATCAGGTGAAGAAAAATATTGGGGTAGTCTTACAACAGATTAGCGTTGATGGGGAATTAACCGTCTGGGAAAATCTGGAATTTCACGGCCGGATGCACCATATCCCCAATCCCCAGAGACAGGAATTAATCGATCGCTATTTAGATTATGTCAGTTTAAGCGATCAAAAATCTGCCCTTGCCAAAACTCTTTCCGGAGGGATGAAACGACGTTTACAGATTGCTCGCGCTCTTCTTCACGAACCAAAAATACTCTTTCTCGATGAACCGACGGTCGGTTTAGACCCCCAAAATCGTCGTCGTTTGTGGGAAGTAATTCGCGATTTAAACCAGCAAGGAATGACAATTTTATTAACCACTCACTACATGGAAGAAGTGGAATTTCTCTGTCAGGATAACGGCACAGGAAAACTGGGCAGAATTGGCATTATGGACGCAGGCAAATTAATCGAATTAGGAACTATAACGGATTTTCGCACTAAGTATGGCGAGGGTTTAGTTATCAAACAAGTTGGCGATAAAATCGATTATAAATTCTTCCCCACCGTGGCTGATGCCAATGCCTATCTTGACAGTTTGAGCGATAAAACTGGAGTAATGTGTCGCCCTTCCAACCTCGAAGATATCTTTGTGGAACTGACGGGACATCAATTAGATTAAATTCTTGGTTTGGCTGTTAGGAAGTTGTTCAGTTATCGGTTTTTGACTCCGGTTTTTCTGAGATTAACTGTGTTTAAATCGGCATTTCTTGGCTCTTATCTGATGTCTATTTTATTGGCAAACCTGCTAGAGTCTAGGTCAATTAGCTGAGCCTGTCCCTAAAAACCGAGTTCAAACCTAAAAAAAGAGGCTTTTAGCGGTTTTTAAGCTTTTTGAGCCAGATAAATGGCCTAGGAAGGGAACTTTTTCCCGAGAGGGAGAGTCATCGGGAACTGGATAAAAACTAGATTCCCCTCTCGATCGATAGACAAAATTGACGGTAATCGTTTAGAATGAAGCACTGAATACTGACGAGATGACAATTATCCCTATGACCGATCTCCAGACAAAAACTAGATGGTCAACAGCGCGGCGATATTACGAGTTGCTTAGTGTTTTAGTGGAACGTAATCTCAAGGGACGCTATCGGGGTTCTTTTCTGGGGGTTTACTGGTCCTTGTTAAATCCCCTGATTATGACTGCACTATACACGGCAATTTTCGGCACGGTTTTCGCCTCTTATTTTGATAATTCTATAGTTAACTATGTCCTAGCGGCTTTCACTGGTTTAGTAGTAATAAATTTTTTTAATGCTTCCACTAACCAAGCTTTACCTAGTATCGTCGGTAATGGCAGTATTCTAAATAAAATTCGTCTGCCGGTTAGCATCTTTCCCGTTTCCATGGTAGTGGCAAATATTTTTCAATTTGCTATTAGTATCTTTCCCCTTTTGGCTATAGTAACTCTCTGGAAATCTCAAAGTTTAATTAATGTAATTGCTCTGATTTTTCCTGTGATCGGTCTTTCTCTGGTTTGCACGGGAGTGGGTTTCTTTGTCAGTACCCTCTACGTTTTCTTCAGAGACTTACCCTATTTTTACGAAATTGTTTGTTTTGTCGCTTGGATTAGCAGCCCGATTTTTTATCCCCCAGAAATTATTCCTCCTTCCGTACAACCATTCCTGCTATTAAACCCATTATTGCCAGTAATCGAAAGTATTCGCCAATTGTCCCTTTCCCCCGGATTACCGGATTTTGGTTTGATTTTTCAATCTCTACTCGGTGGGATCATCATCTTAGGAATTGGTTGGACTTGCTTCCGACTCTGGCGACATTTATTTATGGATTTATTATAAATGACAGAAGTAATTCGACTCGATCAAGTGTCTCTCGAAAGACGTACTCAAGAAGAATTCTCCTACGATCTAAAAAGGACAATCTTCTCTATTCTTGAAGGTAAATATCGTCAACCGGCCAAAAAATTAGTTCTAGATGATATAGATTTAGTCATTAATTCTGGAGCAAAATTAGGTATCATTGGAGCTAATGGCGCAGGAAAATCTACTCTCTTAAAAGTTATTTGTGGTATTCTGGAACCGACAAAGGGACAGGTGAAAGTCAGGGGACAAATTGCCTCTCTAATTGAATTAGGAGCGGGTTTTGATCCAGATTTACCGGTAAAAGATAATATTATTCTCTATGGGGTAATGCTGGGATTTTCTCGTCAGGAAATGAAGGAAAAAACCAAAGATATCCTTGACTTTGCTGAGTTAGAAGAATATATGGGAGCGCCGGTGAAATCTCTTTCTTCCGGGATGGTGGCTCGTTTAGGATTTGCGATCGCAACAGAGGTTCACCCCGATATTCTTATTCTTGATGAAGTCCTTTCCGTCGGGGATGAAAGTTTTAAAAATAAGTGTAAACGACGGTTAAAAAAATTCTGGAATTCTAACGCTACTATTTTAGTAGTTTCCCACGATTTGACTTTAATTCAAGAGTCCTGTAACCAAGCAATTTGGCTGAATAAGGGACAGTTGCAATGTCAGGGTAAATCGGAAGATGTAATCAAGTTTTATTTGGATTCCGTGCATCAAAATGAAGTTAATTTTTAATTAAGTAGGTAATCTCAATTAATTGTTAGATAGTAATAATGTATCTACGTTTTACTTAAGTAGCTGGTTATAATTAAATTAAAAATGGATTTTAGGTTCGATCCCCCCTGCCCCCCTTGATAAGGGGGGTGCCGATCCCCCCTTAATCCCCCCTTAATAAGGGGGGGATCTGAAAGTTTTTAATACCCACCTACCTAGTCGAAAACGCTGTAACCAAATAAAAAACCTCGGTGTCCAGCCGAGGTAGCGCTAAGTTATGTAGGAGAACTCAAGCAAATCTGTCAATGGGGTAAACCCAAACCCCGAAAACTTTTTTAAGCTAGTAGGCCAAGTTTTTTGCCATTGTCTCGGACTAAGGGAATCATATTTTGTCTGATACTCCCCGATACAATCTGAACTGGCTTGCTGTCTTGGCTGTTTTGCTTTAACTTTTAGTTCATGTAAATAAATGTAACAAGATTTTTACGAATTGTAAAGAAGGATTGACAAAATAAAACTTATATGTAACATAAGCTAAGTTAATATTTTTCGCCGATCGAAGCTAGGGGGGGTAGAAACAGAAACCAAAAACCTACCTAAAGCCTTTTAAAGTTACTCATTTCTGTAGCTAGATAGCTAAAATAAGTAACTTTGGCCACCGATAGATTTTAAGAACGTTATCAGGTATAATCAAGATATGAAGCTAGTTGAACGTCATATTATCAGTCAAAA
>NZ_SFBZ01000172.1:0-10815 GCF_007095495.1 Microcystis sp. M_QC_C_20170808_M9Col
AAGACCAGAACAGAGTAAATCTGTTAAGGCAGGTGCGGAACCCCGCAAGGGAAAGAAGCAGAAACCCAAATCGTGAGGTTTGGGAATCGCCGTCCGTTTTACGGCGGCGAGGATGTCAATCTATAGCTTATTTTACAGCAAATTCAGTATAGGGTCGAATATGTTCGGGTTTAAAGGCAAGGACAATTTGCTCTTTAGGAATACCGGCGGCTAATAAATCAGTGGCAATACCGTCTTCGGTTCCGTCTCGTTGTATCCAGATTTTACCATTAATAATTTGTAAATGCAGTAAACAGCCATGTACTCTTTCTCGGTTATCCCAACCTTCTAAGAGAATTAGATAGTTATCAGAGTCTTTGTCAATAATGAGGAGGCGGTTTACCTCTCCAGTAGCATAGCGCAAGTTTGCATAATAACGGAGAGATTCAATAATAATTTTTCTCATATTTTCTAACCTATCCATCTTAAAATAACCTCCTCAATTTCGTCAAAAATTAATAATTTTAATCGTTTGTTGTCTAATAAAACTTGACCAATAGGATCTTCAAAAATATCGGCAAAAGCTTGTTGATGAATTGCTAAATATAAAGTTCTTTCAGATTTTAGTTTTGTCAATAAATCATAGTATAAAATATATTGTCCTAATGCTTTTTCTAAGTCGTCGATAGATGATTTGCCAACAAAACTTTTAATTTCAATGGCAATTTTTTGATTGTCTTTTTCGGCGGCAATAATTTTTTCTGCTCCTAAGTCAATATATAAATCTCTTTTTCCCCAGCGAATAATTAGGGGGTCATGGGTAATTGTCCAGCCATCTTTGTCTAAGGCAGTTCTCACGGTATCATGATAAATATCTTTTGCTGGCATTTTTATTATAACTGATGATTATTAGAGATGCAGCGATTTTGGTACTGTTGAAGAATCGGTGATTCGTCTTTTTCATCTCGTTCCCAGTTTCTACCTGAAGCATACATTAAGGCAGAACCTTGATACAAGCAAGTTAAATTGATTTTATTTATCCATTTTTGCCTTGAGAAATTCTTCTAATTTCTTCATGTCTTCTTGACTAGGAGTAAGGGTAAATCTAGTTACACCTGATTCAGTTCGCATTCTATCCATATAAATTCTTAGGGCTTCATCATCTTCTCGATGGGAGAGGACATATTTTCTTAATTCTGGGCGAGACATTTGGTAAAAATCAGGTTGATGATTCATCTTCAAACTCCACATTAGTGAGCAAGATGCTCACATTACTATTTTCATCATACCGAAATAGATGAATATCGGTATAGAAGTTATACAGGGTTTGACACATTCTAATGCAAGTAAGCATCTGTTCGGGAGTGGGTATCATTATTGATGGCTTTTTCCTCCAATTTACGAGTTTATACTTGTAAGTACCTAAGCAAAATTAATTACACATATCTAACCACCTCTTGCCTCTTGCCTCTTGCCTCTTGCCTATCTTCACTAGGAAATTAATTTTGCACGACTACTTAATAAGTATAGCATAATACTGGATTGAAACAGCGGCACAAGCATAACAGTTAAGTACCTAAGCAAAATTAATTACACATATCTAACCACCTCTTGCCTCTTGCCTTTTGCCTTTTGCCTATCTTCACTAGGAAATTTATTTTGCACGACTACTTAACAGTTAACTGTTAACTGTTAACTGAATAAACCGTCCTCGACGACGCAACTACCCGCAGCCCGATGTTGTAGTAGTTATAATCGGGAGTGTTCTTGCTGCGGACGGCACAACGGCAGCTTTCCTGTTTGACAGTCCACGAACCGCCCCGCATCAACTTATATTGAGAATTTTTTCCACTTAACCCCGCCCAGCCATCTGTTGGTATGCCTTCATAATTATCATGCCAATCATCTGAACACCATTCCCAGACGTTCCCGTGCATATCATAAAGTCCAAAGGCATTCACGATTTGAAACCTGCCTACGGCCGTCGTCCTTGCAGGAGCGGTTTGCTCGTAATTTGCCAAAGCGGGGTCAATTTTCCAACCAAAATGATAGGGCGGATAAATCGGATTTTGAATTGATTCTTCACTGATAACTGATGACTGATAACTGATAACTGACCTACAGGCGTATTCCCACTCTGCCTCACTGGGTAAACGGTATTGATAGCCTTTTCCTTTTTCCTGTGACCAGCGTGATAGTCTCTCACAAAATTCCACTGCTTCATACCAACTAATACATTCTACTGGTCGGCGGCTATTTCCTTTATAGTATGAAGGTTCTGGGTTGAGATCCCGTTCAACTTTAGGCAAAGAAGCCACTGCTCGCCACTGCGCCTGCGTTATCGGATATTTGCCCATCAGAAAGGGAGAAATCTTGACCTTGTGTTGCGGGCGTTCATCTGAATATACTCCTTCCTCTCCTTCAGAAGAACCCAGCCAAAACTCACCGCCGGGAACTTCCACTATTTCTAGGTTTATTCCGTCTTCTAACTCTTCGATTACTGTGGCTGGTAGTTCGTTTTCTGCGATGATTGAGAGGGCAATTTTTCCTTGCTTATCAACCTCTGCTGTCCAGATAGGAACCTCCTCTCCCCACTGTTTCAGCAACCAGGACGCTGACAGCCTTATCTGTGCTTTTTCCTTCTCATTTTCGAGTAAATTTCTCAACTTTTCTCGGCTTAAAAATGATTTGTTAGTTGCTTCTTTTTCTAAAGCTTGACAGTCTAAATCATCAATATCTGGCCTTCTCATATAAGAACGCAACTCCTCCTGGCTACTAGCTTGGAGAAACTCTTTAGCCAATTGCTTAGTCTCCACCGTGTCTTGATATTCTTGCAGGACTTTCTCCGCATCTGCTAACTTGTCACCCGACCACAAATAATACTGGGATTTGTTATTTTCTTGCCAGCTTTCTGCATCTTTATCTACCTGTTTGGCTAATTCTCTTCCCTTGCGAGTTTCGGTTCGCCACAGATTCAGGTTGTCCCACTTTTCAATTAAAGCTTCATGGGCTAAATCTATCCAAGCTTCTTCTTCTCGTTCACTTTTTCCCGTTACCAAAAGACGACCTTTGACTAATCCTTGGTTATCTTCAATCAGTTCTCTTAGGATTTTTTGTTCTGCTTGGTTATCTCTAGCCAAAGATAAAATAAAGGCTTTTGGTTGGCGCTTTCGGGTATCCTTTTCCCCATCTACTATTTGCAGGAGATTCAAGAAAATTCGCTTGATTAAAGCTTTCTCTGCTTCCGTTCGCTCTTTTACTGGTTTTTCTTCTTCATAATCCCTGTATTGATAAACTTTATCTGCATGACAATTTAATGCGCCTTCCATCCTACCTATCGCCTGGTAAGCATCTAAAGTAACCTGATACTTTGCTTCATCTCGCCTCTGCCAAAGCTGGGTTAAAGCAAACTCTAATAAGGGTAAAAATCCGGGTTCTTGTTTAATATCGTCAAGGATTTTATTGAGCAATTCTTTCGTAACTTCATAACCTTGCAGCTTGGCTGGTTCGGTGATAGCTTCTAGCAAATCTAATCCCCTTAGACCTGGCAGGTATTCGGCGTTATTTTGAATCAATTTTCGCAAAGAATCGTAACGCAAACAGGGTTCAATGAAATCCGCCCTCATGGTAGCGACAACTGCCAGAGGAGAGTCTGGAATTGTGGCAACTTGAGTAATCAATTCAATAAAGCGCTCGCGCTTGCGCTCGCGCTTTTTCTCTGGATCAAAAGTGAATAATTCCTCAAATTGATCTACCACCAGCAAGAATTTGTGTTCGCGGGGAAAAAGTTCTAATAGCGGGTTTAAGCCTTCGCTGGCTGGATTATTGATACATTCATCCAGCAATTTTTCGCAATCTGGAAAATAGGATAACAGTAGGCTTTCTAACTTTGACAACGGCTTAAATCCAGGCTTGATCGGTTCGAGAATGTGCCATCCTAATTCTTCCAACCAGGGTATCAATCCCGCCAGAACTACCGAAGATTTACCACTTCCAGAAGCACCAATCAGAGGGACAAAATTTAGCCGATCCAGCTTAGATTTGATGTCGTCCACCACTCGCTTGCGTCCGAAGAAAAATGGGCGTTCCTTCTTAGTAAACGCCAGCAATCCTTGATAGGGACAGCGCAATTCTCCCTTCTCATCTAGTAACGGTTTCACTTCTTTAACTTGAGGTTGCGCCCCATATTTGACCAGAATTAGCGATCGCCCAACTCCCATGCGAATCGGTTCTTGACCCTTCCCTCGCAATTCCCGCGAAACAAAATCAAACAGGCGATCGACACTAATTTCTCCCGTTTTTGGGTCCGCCTCTTTTTGGGACAATCCCTTCAGTAAAGCGGCGGTGAACAAACTGTATTCCTCATCTTGCCAAGCTTGCTGTTGTGACCGACAGGCGGCGATCAGGTAGTAATCTTGCTTCTCCTTAAACGCTGAGAGGCTAGGTTCCAGCAAAGTGCGATTTTCCGGATTTTCGGGCAATAACGCCCCTGCAACGCAACAGTCTAGCATTACCACCAGATTACTCAAACTAGAACGCCGTAATAAAGGATTGAGTTCTCGGTCTAAAGAAATGGCATTTTTGCCGTCGGGTTGGCTATCGGAGGTGGCGAGATAGGCTTCCCCGTCACCGATGCGATTGATCAGGCGAAACCCGTGTCCTGAAAAGTAGATCAAGACTTCTTGATTTTTGGTCTGCTCTCCCGATAAGATTTGCTTTAAGGCTTGCAAGACTTCATTCCCCGTTACCTTTCCTGGAACAACTTCGTAGCGTTTTTCTGCGGCAATCCAGCGATTGGGTAGGCGTTCTACATTCTCAAATGTCTTGGTATTCTCCAAGAATTGAGCAACAGCTTCTGCATCTTGGGCGGGTTTGCTCAAAGATGGCAGGAAACCGTAATCGTTAATGCCGATGACGAGGGCGTACCAAACCATAGACAGTCAGCAAGGGATAGAAATATTTTTTATATTAGGTTATTTTTTGGTAAACTGCAAGGAAAGCATAGGCCCTCCCTTAGATGACCTTTTCGGCTCTTCTCGACTTTGTGTGATAATTTTTGCTTATGGAATCGTGAAATGCTTACTGGGCAAGACTTTTAGGACTATTTTGCTGATATTCTATCAGTATAGACCCCGTTTCCACACCACAAGTATGGGAGAGCCAAGAAATAGTTAAGAAAAAAGTTAATTTTCAATTTTTGCATTATTTATGACTCGACTAACTCCGATCCAAATTGACGAAAACACTCTAATTTATATAGAGTCCACCGATGACCTGGAAATTCCGACCGAGACATTAAAAACGGAGGGAAGAGTTGCTAAAGGGGTAATTAATGTACCAGATAAACAGCAAATTTTACAGAATTTTCAGACAATTGAAGATACACTTCGTACTTACACTACTTACACTTTAAACGCTTTTCGCAATTTAGCCATTGCCAACATTGAGGAAGTCACTTTACAATTTGGTGTGGAAATCGGCGGTGAGGTAGGAATCCCTTATATTACCAAAGGAACCGCTAAAAGTAATTTAAATATTACGGTTAAGTGTACCTTTCCTAAGCCGCCGAACTCGTCTGATTGATGGTTCAATATTTAACGTTTTCTGGTTCTTCCGTATATTCCCAAAATAAGAGAGCCAAATAATCTTGATTAAGGTCTCTGGTCTTGATTTTGGGGATAACTGGGGAATAGATCTCTGGGGAAATCCTCGGCACTTAAACAGGTTTGTAAAGCTTGGGAGGGATTATTTTTGTCCACATCACGACTGACAGCGATAACGCATTGGGAAAAGCGCCCGGGTAATAAACTTTGACGACAGGAATCTAAAACCTGTCTAGAAATCCCTAATTTATCAGGTTCCTTGGCTGTTTCGGTTTGTTTGAGGGAATTAGTGGCAAATAAGGGGGCAGCGCGATGGATATCGACTACACAATTACCTAGGTCAATAGGACGACGCACTTGAAAACAAGCTTGCAGGGCCAGATTACCATCGATCGGGGTTTTGGATTTAATCATCACCACACACCGGGATAATTCTTTAGGAATTAATGCTTCTGAACAAGCGGTGGCGGCATCTTCGGGACTCACCCCCGTGCGGACAATCTGACTGATACAGGCACTAAATTGATTATTGTTGCCAAATGCGATCGCTGCTCGGTTCATTTCTACTAAGCCAAGGGAAATAGCAGCGATCGCGCTCCAACTAGCAATTTTTTTAATATGGTTTTTCATTGTTTGCTCACACCCAAGATTTTAAGGCTAACTCGCCACGATCTTAACAGATTCACAGAGAACAGGGAACACAGAGATGGGGGAAGGGAATTATGAAGTGGGGAGATGGGGGAATGGGGAGATGGGGGAATGGGGAGATGGGGGAATTTGACTAATACCCCAAAACCCTAACACCCCAAAACCCCAAAACCCAAGGGACAAAATTAGTATTCTGGTACAGTGGAATCGACTTCGCGACTCCAGGCACTGATACCACCTTTGACGTTAATTCCTTCGATACCTGCGTCTTTGAGGATAGCGAGGGCTTTAGCGGAACGTCCCCCCATCTTACAATGGGCGATAAGACGATAACCGTTGACTAATTCCTTAATTTTGGGAATTGCCGCACCATTCTCGATATCGGGTAGGGGAATTAACACCGAGTTGGGGATATTAGCGATTTGGTACTCGTTGGGATTACGCACATCGATGAGAATGTAATCATTGGCATTGCTGTCAATTAGTGCTTTTAACTCTACTACGGTCATTTCTGTCATTTTTTGCTGTTCTGCCGCTTCTTGTGCCTTCGCTTGCGGAATACCGCAGAATTGTTCGTAATCAATTAGTTTTTCAATAACGGGACGGATGGGATTCGGACGCAATTTTAACTCACGGAATTTCATTTCCCAAGCATTGTAAAGCAGTAAACGACCACTGAGGGTATCCGGAGCGCCGAGGATAATTTTAATGGCTTCTGTGGCTTGAATTGTGCCGATTACTCCGGGTAAAACTCCTAAAACACCGCCTTCCGCACAGGAGGGAACCATCCCCGGTGGTGGCGGTTCGGGATAGAGATCGCGGTAGTTGGGACCGCCTTGGTAGTTAAAAACGGTTGCTTGTCCTTCAAAGCGGAAAATTGAGCCATAGACGTTGGGTTTGTCGAGAAGAACACAAGCATCATTAGTCAGATAACGGGTGGGGAAATTATCCGTCCCGTCGATGACTACATCATAGGGGGCTAAAATGTCAAGGGCATTTTCGGAACTTATGCGGGTTTCGTACAAATCCACCTGACAATAGGGGTTAATTTCTAGAATTCTGTCCTTAGCGGAAACAATTTTCGGTTTACCTACCCAAGAAGTGCCGTGAATAATTTGACGTTGCAGATTGGAACTATCGACGATATCAAAGTCAACAATACCGATTCTACCGATGCCAGCCGCCGCTAGATAGAGTAAAAGCGGGGAACCGAGTCCCCCGGTGCCGATGCAGAGAACACTGGCGGCTTTTAGTTTTTTTTGACCTTCTAAGCCCACTTCGGGCAGAATAATGTGTCGAGAGTAGCGTTGAACCTCCTCTTTGGAAAGTTCGATCGCCGCGAGATTAGGATTTAGCATAGATTGGGTAAATAGTGAAACCTCACTCGATTCGGGCAAGAATTTCGTCTCAGCACGGTTTAGAGACAAAAATCAGGAAGACTCGATCGCTTCCTGGATTTTCAATTCTTTCTATGATTATGATAGTGTGAGGGTCTGGCTCCCTGTTGTTAATATTAGTTAACTTTCCCCTGCTACTTGGGCGCGGTATTCACTAGCGGAGAGGGTATCAGCCAAGGCAGTATCGGGATTTTCTACCCGCACTTTTAATAACCAACCCTCCCCGTGGGGATCATCGGCAATTAATTCGGGGGAGTCAATCATCGCTTGATTGCGATCGACTACGGTCCCCGAGACGGGAGGATAAAGATCTTCTACCGCTTTTACCGATTCGATCGTGCCGAAACTACTACCTACTTCCAGCGCCTCTCCCAATTCGGGCAATTCTAGAAACACGATATCACCCAATTGATCGACGGCAAAAGCACTAATTCCCAAGGTAGCGATTTCACCTTCGAGTCTGACGTATTCGTGGGTTTCTAGGTATCTCAAATCCTCGGGATATTCCAGTTCCATCGTTTGTCTCTAAATATTTACAGCATCAGATAGTTTACTAGATCTCTTGGGGAAAATGTTCATCGGCTAGGGCTGTTTTATTGCCAACCCTACCTAGACAAAATTAATTACACCGATCGAACCCTGATTAAACAGCTAAAATTGGTCTAGGTCGATCGGGGAACATCGGAACACTGGAACAGTAAGGGTTAGCTGCTTTTTTAGCTCACTTAACAATAACTGGTTTAAATACCTCCTAGCCCACTTATGTTAAATTCCATCTTAGATCCTCGCGGTGGCGAACATCAAACTATAAGAGCCTTTTTTGAGCCAAAAACCATCGCTGTGGTGGGATTTAATCGCCAAAATCCCCAACTTGATCGCACTCTTTTACATAATCTCCATCATAATCCCGGTCAGCGCCGCCTTTATCTAGTTAATCCTCACCCCGAAAACTGGCTCGATCTTCCCAGCTATAGCAGTTTACCAGATATCCAGGCGGCGATCGATCTGGTAATTATCACGGCCCCCGCTCCCGAAATTCCCGCTATTATCGCCCAATCTGTCGAAAAACAGGTTAAATGCGCCCTGATTCTCTCCACGGGTTTTCGGGAAACCGGCCAGATGGGGGAAAATTTACTCAGGGAAATTAAAGCGATCGCTGGTCAAAAATTACGCATCATCGGTCCCCATAGCTCAGGAATCAGCAATCTCAGCCAAAATCTTAACGCCACCTTTTCCCCCATCCTGCCGAAAACTGGTTCAATTGCCCTGATTAGTCAAAGTGGGGCGATCGCTGCTGCCGTGCTTGATTGGAGTTTAAGCGAAAATGTCGGTTTTAGTCACTTTATCTCCCTCGGAGTTCTTTTAGATGTGGATTGGGGCGAATTACTCTATTATTTGGGAGACGATCCCCAAACCAAAAGCATCGTTATCTACTTGGAATCCCTGAATAATGCCCGCTCTTTTCTGTCCTCAGCCCGAGAAGTTGCCCTAAATAAACCAATTATCGCCATTAGTCGCCACAGTACCGACTTTGACCCCACTTCTCTTTCCCATGCTGGCAAATTGACCAGCGATCAGCTAACTCTCTCCGCTGCCTTTGCTCGTTGTGGCATCGTGGAAGTACAAAGACTGGCCGATCTCTTGAATATCACGCAAGTTTTAGCGAAAATTCCCCGATTTCCCCAGGGAAAACGCTTGACAATCATCAGCAATGGTTTTGCTCCCGCTCTTTTAGCGGCCTCGGCTTTACTGGCGGAAGATGGACAACTGGCAACCCTTACCCCCGCAACGATCGAAAAACTAGCTCCTCTTGTTCCCGCGGATATTGTCCCCCAAAATCCCATCGATCTGCGTCGCGGCAGCGATCCCCATAGCTACGCTCGCGCCCTAGAGATCGCTTTAGCGGATGCACATACCGATGCGGTGTTGATGATTCTCTCGCCTCGCTTTAACACCGATCTGCGAGAAATTGCCCATAGAATCGCTTCAATTGCTCAAAATAGCACAAAACCCATTTTAGCAAGTTTGATGGGGGGAGAGGGCATTGCAGAGGGAGTAGCGTTATTAAATCAGCAGGGTATCCCCACCTATCGCTATCCCGATTCGGCGGCCCGGGTGTTTAATTTGCTCTGGAAATATGAAGAGAATCTGCGCGGTCTTTATCAAACGCCAATTTTAACCAATTCTCAGGAAAATGGCTCCGATCGAGTTTTAGTTAGCCAGATTATCGAGCAAGCAGGGGATAGAACAATTCTCAGTGAGCCAGAGTCTTTAGATATACTCAAAGCTTATGGAATCCCTGTTATTGTCACTAAAATTGCTGAAAGTGCCGCAGAAGCAGTTAATCTCGCTGAATCTCTCGGTTATCCTGTGGTGATGAAACTGCATTCCCAGACGATTATCCATAAAAGCGCGGTGGGTGGGGTACAATTGCCGCTTTTTTCCCCCATGGCAGTCGCACAAGCATATCAGGCGATCGAAGCTAATGTTAGCGCACAAGTGGGTCGGGAGCATTTTCTCGGGGTGAGTATTCAACCGATGTTAGAGATCGATCGAGGATATGAGTTAATTATCGGCTCTAATTACGATGATCAGTGCGGACCGGTGATAATTTTCGGTACTGGTGGCCGTTTAGTCGATATTTTTCAAGATTACGCCACCGCTCTACCTCCTTTAAATACTAATCTCGCTCGCCGACTTTTAGAAAAAACCAAGATTTATCGGGCTTTTCACGGGACAAATGGGCTTAAATCGCTTAATTTAGCGAATTTGGAGCAAATAATCGTTAGATTTAGTCACCTAGTCAGTGAACAACCTCGCATTAAAACTATCGATATTAATCCCTTTTTTGCCGATTCAGAGCAATTAATCGCCCTTTCCGCTTCTATCCTTCTTCATACTCGAACTACACCCCCAGAAAAGTTATCTCATCCGGCGATTCGTCCCTATCCTGAACATTATATAGGTCCTTGGACGACGAAAAGAGGCTTAAAGGTGCTAATTCGTCCGATTCGGGCAGCGGATGAGCCTTTAGTGCGACAATTTCACCATTATCTCTCGGAAGAAACTATTTATTATCGTTATTTTCACCTTGTCAATCTCGATCGCCAAACCGCTTATGATCGTCTTACGCGCATTTGTTTTATCGACTACGATCGAGTAATGAGCTTAGTGGTAGAGATTAATAA
>NZ_SFBZ01000173.1:0-16672 GCF_007095495.1 Microcystis sp. M_QC_C_20170808_M9Col
TACTCTATATACTCACTTCTCTGCGATGCAGTCGCACTCGCGGGAGCGCATTTTGTAGCTTGCTTAAAGCTTTGTTTCTGTCTGTATCACTTGTTACTTTTTAAAATGAGAATTGCTGGCCCCAAACCCCATACCTCGTCTATATTTCACATTTATTCAGCAGCCCTATCCAGAAAACTAGAACTCAAACAAAGGTAAACTCCGATCCTTATTTTTCGGCAATTTCGCCAATAATCCTAAATGTTCGTAGGCGGCTGACGTCACTACGCGACCCCGGGGGGTACGATTAAGATAACCTATTTGTAATAAATAAGGCTCGTGTACCTCCTCGATCGTCTTGGCATCTTCTCCCGTGGCTGCCGCTACCGCTTCCAATCCCACGGGTTTACCTTGAAACTGTTGGATCATCGTCTTTAATACTAATCGATCGGTCCAATCTAAACCCATAGAATCTACATTTAATTGATTTAATCCCTCAGCGGCTAACTGGGGGCTAATAATAGTTTCTCCCTTCACCTGCACATAGTCGCGTACTCGTTTTAATAAACGATTGGCAATGCGTGGAGTTCCCCGACTGCGACGGGCAATTTCGATCGCACCCGCTTCAGTAATGGGAATATTAAAAATAGTAGCACTTCTGAGAATAATTGCCGTCAATTCCTCAACTGCATAGAAACGCAGACGTTGAATCATGCCAAAACGATCGCGTAAAGGGGAAGTTAAAGAGCCAACTTTGGTAGTAGCACCGATTAAAGTAAAGGGAGGTAAAGAAATACTGCGAATTTTCGCCGCTTGACCCTTGCCAATCGTCACATCCAGGCGATAATCCTCCATCGCTGGGTATAATAACTCCTCCGTCACCCGATTCAGTCGATGAATTTCGTCGATAAAAAGAATATCCCGGGGTTGAAGATTGATCAGGATGCCGGTAATATCCCGGGGACGCTCTAAAGCGGGGGCGGCGGTAATGCGGCAATTTACTCCCATCTCGGCCGCTAAAATTAAAGCCATGGTGGTTTTGCCTAACCCCGGCGGTCCGTAGAAGAGTAAATGATCGATCGCTTCTTGTCTAGCTTTGGCCGCGGCGATGGTGACTTTTAGATTAGCCTTTAAGTCCTGTTGACCGATATAATCCTCTAGGGATTGCGGACGAATCTCCGCTGCTGCTTTTTCCGTTTCTTCTATAGTGGGATTGGGAGTGAGCAGATTTTCCTCGGTAGCCGGGGGGGAATTGTGCGATCGTTTGATGGCCATTGTTACAATCAAGAGTCTAGGATATGTTAGCGAAGCGGATTTTGCCTTGTTTGGATGTCAATAAAGGTCGGGTAGTCAAGGGGGTTAATTTTGTCAATCTTCAGGATGCTGGCGACCCCGTGGAGTTAGCCCGCTTGTATAATCAGGCAGGGGCCGATGAGTTGGTTTTTCTCGATATTACTGCTACCCATGAAGATCGCGACACGATTATTGATGTAGTCTATCGTACGGCGGAACAGGTTTTTATTCCTCTGACAGTGGGTGGCGGTATCCAATCCTTAGAAAATATTAAAAATTTGTTAAGAGCCGGGGCCGATAAAGTCAGCATTAACTCGGCTGCCGTGCGCGAGCCGAAATTGCTCGATCGAGCCAGCGATCGCTTTGGTAAACAGTGTATTGTGGTGGCGATCGATGCTAGACGACGTAAGGATGAGCATAACCCCGGTTGGGAGGTTTATGTTCGGGGTGGACGCGAAAATACGGGTATTGATGCTTTATTATGGGCGCAAGAAGTGGAAAAACGCGGGGCGGGTGAGTTGTTAGTTACCAGTATGGATGCTGACGGCACGCAAGCGGGTTACGATCTGGCCTTGACAAAAGCGATCGCTGAAAGGGTGGAGATTCCTGTGATTGCTTCGGGAGGAGCGGGTAATTGTCAGCATATCTACGAAGCATTGACGGAAGGGCGGGCAGAAGCGGCTTTATTGGCTTCTTTGCTCCATTATGGTCAATTAACCATCGCTGAGGTCAAAAATTATCTGCAAAATCAACAAGTACCCGTGCGTTAGCCCGAAAATGAGGGCAAGATTAGCAGAACTTAATCTAGTGATTGAGTCGGTTTTCCTGGAAAAGGATTTCTTCAGGCTGCAACCCAAGAAGAGCAAGGTTTAGACCTATTACTGAAAGCTAACGGCTGACGGCTGATAGCCCCGATCGAGAAACCGGCAAAAATCCCTGTTTTTAACTTCAGTCCGATTATCCCTGGGGAAAATTATGTATTAGAATAGATGAAAGTTAACAAAATTTAAAATATGTTAGTTCCGATTCTCATCTTTGACCTCGGTCTTGTGGCTTGGTCATTGCATCTGATGCAGCAAGCGTTCGACAAGCAAGAGTTTTCCTTGATGCTGGCGGGAACCTTAGTGGCAGCAGCGGCAGCGGCTATGTTAGTAGTTTATTTCCTCATGGGTCACTGTTTAACCTATTTAACCCAAATTCCGGCTCCTGTCTAAATGGGGGCGATTGTTTCACCATTGTCTTATCAGCGATCGCCTTGGCAGTGACAAATTTTTTTCTCGTCACCCCTTGACAAAATAATTCTATTTCAGCTATATTAAAAAATGGTCTTCGCGGGGTTATAGCTCAGTTGGTAGAGCACCTCAATGGCATTGAGGGGGTCAGCGGTTCGAATCCGCTTAGCTCCATACAGTTAGGATAAGAGTTTCAGGGTTGCTTGGACCAGAAAAGTAACGGGGAGATGCTAGATTGAAAGAGGATTTCTGGTTAGAAAAGTCTCTTTTTACCTCGATACTCTCTCAGGACAAAATTAGTTATATGATAGAGCTTTTTAAGCAACTACCTCGTTGGTTGCGGCTAAGTCTAGTTTTTCCGCTCTTATTTCTCAATGGTTGGTTATTATTCCAATTATTTAGCTATCTAGAACCCTTAGTCAGTATTTTTGTCACTGCTAGTTTACTAGCTTTTGTCTTAGATGTTCCCATCAAACTGCTGCAAAGACGCGGGGTTAATCGCAGTGGTTCGATCGCTATTGTCTTTTTAATTGCCCTATTAATTTTGATTGTTTTAGGTTTAATTTTAATTCCCCAGATTGTCGAACAATTAAGCAGTTTAATCAATAGTTTGCCCCAGTGGATCGAGTCGGGAACCGAACAGATACAAAATTTAGAAAAGTGGGATAAAACTCAGAAATATGCGATTTATATCGAGCAATCAATCACCCAGTTATCGGAACGACTAACCAATGTTTTACAAACTCTTAGCACTCAATTACTGAGCTTTGTGCTGGGAACTATCAACAGTATCCTAAACATTCTATTTGTTCTGGTTCTAACCGTCTTTCTTGTTCTCTATGGCGAACAAATTTGGGAGGGAATTTTTAGCTGGATTCCTGCTCCCTGGAATCTCAAATTAAGAACGATTATTCGTCAAACTTTTGAAACCTATTTTGCCGGTCAAACCATTTTAGCGGGAATTCTCAGCCTTGCTCAAATTTTTGTTTTTGTGATTCTCAAGGTTGATTATGCCCTATTATTCGGGGTGGCGATCGGTCTAACTACATTAATTCCTTTTGCCAGTGCCTTTGCCATTATTGGCATTAGTACCCTACTGATGTTTCAAGATTTTTGGTTAGGGTTAAAAGTTTTGACCCTGACGGTTATTGTCGGTCAAATTAATGATAATGTCATCGCCCCTCGGTTAATGGGAGGCATGATCGGACTTAATCCCGTCTGGATTATCCTATCTCTTTTTATCGGAGGTAAAGTGGCAGGAATTCTCGGTTTATTGATAGCAGTTCCCATCGCTAGTGTGCTGAAAAGTACCATCGATATCATCCGCTCCCAGCAGCGGGAAAAAGAACCAGTAGTTTTCCTAGAAGAAACGGTGAAAAATTCCTCAGAGGAGAGCAAATAATAATAAATCCTGTTTTTTCAGTGAACAGTAAACAGTAATGAGTGAATTGAAAACTCACATCTGCTAACTGCTAACTGCTAACTGCTAACTGCTAACTGATAACTGATAACTGTTATGAGCGGCTAATTTCTTCGAGAATAGCCATCGCTTCTGTCACCCTATCCCTAGGGATAAATAAATGATCGTGATAATAACCAGAAATGACATTGACGCTAATTGCTGCTGCGGCCAGTTTCTCGCTAATTACCGCTAAAAATCCCACCGCCGCTAAACTAGAATGCACAGAAAGAGTAATTTGTCTATAAATATATTTGTACTGCAAATTCTTGCGATCGGCTTGCTGACGGGGAATAATCACCGTTATGCCTTCCTCTTCCTGAAATTGGCAGAGAGGGGTTAATTGTAGCTGTTCTAGTCCTGTTGCTGTTAGGGAAGAAAAAACGAATTCTTCGGTATTTAGGACTGGTTTCAGGGATTGGAGCAGAATATCGAGATTAGTTTCGCCTTCCTTTGGTTTTTCTGGCGATTTTTTCGCCGCATCCATACAATGATTGGCAGCAGCGTCAGCCAAACTATTTTTAGCTCGTTCAATCCAGCGCCAGCTAATGCGATCGAATCGGGCAACTAATTGACAAGCACGCTGATAAAAGGGACGTAAACTATCGCTTTTTACCTTCCAGTCTCCCTTAACTTGATTGATGACTAATTGACTGTCTCCACGAATTTCTAGGCTTTTTAAGCCTAATTCTTGGGCTTTTTCCAATCCAATAATCAATCCCGTGTATTCAGCCTCGTTATTAGTGGCTCTGTCCATATATCTAGTCGTAGTCAAGGAATTACCCTCGGCTAAAACTATTACCGCTGCACCGGCTGCTCTCCCCGGATTGCCGCGAGAACCACCATCAAAATAGAGAATTGCTGAATTATCGGTTTTTTGAGCTTTTTTATGCATAATTTTCGTCAATAAATCTTGTTATCTCCATTTTTATCCCTTTGACAATTCTAGGCGGTAGCGATTCTGGGATCGGCAAAGCGGACAAGGCAACAATAGCAAGATTTTAGCCGATCGCCGCTACCGGGTAACTTTTTTTCTTGAGGTTATTGATAATAATTTGCAGTTGTCGGTTATACTGAGAACATCAGTCCAGAGTTATATTGCTAATAGTTCTCAATTAAAAGCACCATGAGTATAGACAAATTGCCATCGGAAGGTGAGAAAATCTTCCCTCTTAGTGCTTGGGAGCGCTGGCAGCTCTACCACCGGCTGCAGGCCCTGGACATTGAAGATAAATGCTCGCTCCATAAGCTTTTGCAGATTCGCATCGATAGCCACGCGCAACTTTTACAGCTGTGGAGTGTCCTGCGACAGGTAGAGGCTTCCCGAGGCTGTTTAATCGGTTGGCTGGAAACCTGTTGGCAGGCATAATCCTTGAGAAAAATTAGCAATCTGAGAGTAAAAAGTGAGAAAGTATGTCAAAATCTACAACTACCATGGTTCCCTTTCAAGTGGTCGGTCAATTCCTCGGTTTTGTCCTCAAGGACGGATATAAGGTAAAATACCTGAGAATCAGTGTTGATAAACGAGAATATTGGTTTAAGCCCGAAAAAACACTGCGAGACCACATACCTCTCAATATTGCTCTCCACTCATGGCTAAAAGTGACGGGAGAAAGTAGTCTTTGTTCAAAAAAGGGAAAATTAAAACTGAGGGTACTAGGGATTGAGCATTTATCTGGCGAAAAAACCCCAGAAGTGGCCCCAGTAAAAGCTAAAAAAGCCACCGTCTTAATCTGTCAGAAGTCCGATTGTTGGAAAAATGGCGGTGCGAGAGTCTGCCAAAGGTTAGAGAGTGGTTTAGAGGAAAAAGGACTGGGAGAAGCGGTGAATATTAAATTAACCGGCTGTTTAAAACAGTGCAAAAAAGGGCCGAATCTGGTGGTTATGCCCGATAAAAAGCATTATAATCAGGTAGCTCCCCAAGATGTACCCTCCCTAATCGAGCGGCATTTTGCCACTTCTGAGCAAGGGAAAAGCCTATCAGTTTGACTGGAAATTTAATCTGCGATCGCTATTGACAAACGATCTTTTTTGTGCATCAAAGGGACGAAGTGGCTAAAATTGTAATAAATTAGGGATAGAAAAAGTCAATTCTTGCCGGCGATAATTTATGACTGCTGCCACTGCAACCTTGTTAATTTCTTGTCCCGACCAGATTGGTCTGGTGGCGAAAATCGCTAATTTTATCTACGCTAATGGCGGCAATATTATCCACGCCGACCAACACACGGATTTTTCGGCGGGATTGTTTCTGATGCGGATAGAATGGCAATTAGAAGGGTTTAATTTACCCCGTGGGATGATCGAACCAGCTTTCGCCGCTATTGCCAAACCTTTGCAGGCTAGTTGGTCCTTACATTTTTCCGATACTGTCCCGCGTCTAGCTATTTGGGTGACAAAACAGGATCATTGTCTCCTCGATTTATTATGGCGACAACACGGGGGAGAAATTAGGGCAGAAATTCCTTTAATTATTAGCAATCATCCAGAATTACACTCAGTTGCCAATCAATTCGGTATTGAGTTTCATCATATTCCCATTACCGCCGAAACCAAGATTGAACAGGAAGCCAGACAATTAGAGTTACTGCGGGAATACCGGATAGATTTAGTGATTTTAGCTAAATATATGCAGGTTCTCACTCCAGATTTTATTAACTTTTTCCCCAATATTATCAATATTCATCATTCTTTTTTACCGGCTTTTGCCGGAGCTAATCCCTATCAACGGGCCTACGATCGAGGGGTAAAAATTATTGGAGCCACCGCCCATTATATCACTGCCGATCTCGATCAGGGGCCAATTATCGAGCAGGATGTGGTCAGAGTTAGCCATCGCGATACCGTAGGAGATTTAATTCGTCAAGGTAAGGATTTGGAAAGGGTGGTGTTAGCGCGAGCGGTACGTTTACACTTGCAAAATCGCGTTTTGGTTTACGCTAATCGCACGGTAGTGTTCGCTTAAAATGGGATAAGATGTACTTGACAAAAAAGAGAGCATTGAAGCTTAAAAATTAGGAAGTATCGGCGCGATTGACTAAAATAGCAATAGACCAGATCAGAAGGAAAAAATTATCTATGGCAACCACATCCGAAGATGTAAGTAGCTAGGCAGAATTAAACTTAAAACAGTGAGTTTCATATCCTCCTTTTTGGGCGCGAGCTTCGATCCCTTGTTTAACAGCGATCGCTAAATCGTCCTCATCGGGAAAAATTTGACCTGCCAGTTCGTGAGTTTTCAATTGATGCCATTCAGTTGCAATAAGATTCATTTCAGAGGAATATTTGGGCAGTTGAAAGAAAAATAATCCTTGCTGCTGCCACTTATCCCAATATTCTCTGACTTGCTTACTCGTTTGACAGTAATCTCCCCCGTCTTTTCAAAATGTTGAGCAGCAAGTTGGGCTGGCCAATTGTTACTATCTTTTCCCTCTTGAATTGCCCTAGCCATAGCCGTATCTTCCAGCACTTCATAAATTAACTCTTTTAGTAAATCCTTTTCTTGTATTAAAACTCATAGAGTAACTCTTTTAATATTGGTTTTAACGCTTCTGCTGGCGATTCTGATATAAATTATCTCTTGTCTTTGATAATAAATATTTTCAATGATAACATTTACTAGGCTTACTTTTCACAGATTAAAGATGTTGTTCTGTGTATTAACAATTCCTGATTGACTAATATTAATTGTCCGATCAATACCAGTCAAGCTTTTAGAGGGAATACTTACTTTTTTAGACGATATTTTGTAATTCGCCAGCAGACATAGAGAAATAAGGTTAAATTACAGGGTTAATTCAATTATGATCTATCCATCTAGAAATGTCATTCCCTTGGCTGTCCCCCACTCCCCAACACCCAACCCCTCACGGATCGCTGAAAAAGCCTAGCTCAATCTGGAAATTTTGATTATGATCATTAGTAATTGACCTTTATTTGTGATATAGATTCAAAGGAGAGACACGGTGTCCACAGAAGTCATCGAAAAGCGTTCCACAGCGACAATCCGTAAACCAGCACCGCGTTATCGCGTTTTACTCCACAATGACGACTTTAACTCGATGGAGTATGTGGTTCAGAGTTTAATGCAAACGATCGCCGGTATGACGCAACCCCAAGCAGTTGATATCATGATGGAAGCGCACACGAATGGTACAGCCTTGGTGATTACCTGCATTCAAGAACACGCGGAATTTTACTGTGAAACCTTGAAAAATAAAGGTTTAACCAGCAGCATCGAACCCGATGAATAAAAGATTACGGGTAATTGCCACTTACCCAGTCCCCCTGCGACTGGGAATTTTTATTTTGCTCTTACTTTTTCTCTGGTTGCCGATCGCACTTCCCCTCTATCACTTTTTTGCCACTAATGCCAATCTTGTCTCAATTTTGACCCTTTCTGTTCTCTATCTGGAATTTTTGGGGTTATCCCATTGGTGGGGACGGACAATTTATGGCGATGAGGGATTAGCCGATTATGGGTTGATTTGGCGAATAAAAACGCCGATCGAGTTAATTAACGGCTTGGCGATCGGTTTATTTTTCACTTTCTCGCTTTTTCTGTCCCAAGGGTTCCTAGGTTGGTTAAATTTCTTACCCGCAAATCCCCCAATCAGCAAAATCATCCTGGAGGGGTTTTTAGTCGCTTTAGCGGTGGGTTTTGCCGAAGAATTGCTATTTCGGGGCTGGTTACTGGGAGAATTAGAAAAGGATTATCGTCCCGCTATCGCTCTAGTGATTAGTGCCTTAATTTTTGCTCTTGCTCACTTTATTAAACCTTTAGCCGAAATTATCCGCACTTTTCCCCAATTTCCTGCCTTAGTCTTGCTAGGATTGATTCTCGGTTGGGCAAAACGCGCCTGTGGTGGTAATTTGGGTAAAAGTATCGGTCTGCACGCGGGTTTAGTCTGGGCATACTATATATTAAATGTGGGTCAGTTAATTAAATACACTGGTACTGTTCCCGATTGGTTAACTGGAATCGATAAAAATCCTTTAGCGGGAGTGATGGGTTTACTTTTCCTGACAATTCTCGCTATCTGGACAAGAAAAAAGGCAGTTTTGAGTGAACGATAGGGGATTAAATCAATTACTATAAAGGGGAAATTGCCCATGAGAGTTATAGCCGATGAATCGATTATTATCTTTTCTAGAATATCGCCCGCGTTTGCGTAATATCCTATCTTTTTGTTTCTCTCTTATCGTCATGCTGTTGATCGGTGTAGGCAAAGTCACAGCACAAGACTTAAATAATTCTACTGTGGATTTAGTTGCTAATCTCTGGATGTTAATAGCTGGCTCGTTAGTATTCTTTATGAATGCGGGTTTTGCCATGCTGGAAACGGGTTTTTGTCGTACTAATAACGCCACTAATGTCTTAGCTAAAAACCTAATTGTCTTCTGTGTTTCTGCCTTGGCTTATTGGATGTTTGGTTTCGGTTTAATGTTTGGCAATACATCAGCACTAGGGAATAGTTTCTCTGGTGATACAGGATTTTTCTTGGAAATTTTAACCCCTAATAATCAATACAGTCAATTCCAAGAACTGTGGACAGGTCGTTCAATTGCCACTTTATTTTTCTTTCAATTAACTTTTGCGGGAACTGCGGCGACCATTGTATCGGGAGCAGTGGCAGAAAGGGTTAAATTTTGGGCATTTTTGCTATTTAGTTTCTTTTTAGTTGCTTTTTCTTATTCTCTGACAGGACATTGGATTTGGTCATCGGAAGGATGGTTATATAACTTATTTAAGTTTCGAGATTTTGCTGGTTCAACGGTGGTGCATTCGGTGGGAGGAATGGCCGGATTAGTGGGTGCTTGGTTGCTAAAACCGAGAGATGGACGTTTTGGTTATAATCGCAAAACCGATAGTTATGAAGAAAAAGAAAGAGGAAATTTTGCTCCCCATCAGTTAGGATTTGCAACCCTTGGTTGCTTAATTCTTTGGTTAGGATGGTTTGGTTTTAATGGTGGTTCGGCGGTAAATTTGGCTAATGTCCCCATGGCAATTACTACCACGATGATTGCCGCTGCCGCTGGGGGAGTTTTGGCATTAATTCTTAATCCTTTAATCGGTCGCAAAGCCAGTTTATCGACAATTATTAATGGCATTTTAGGGGGATTAGTGGGGATCACGGCATCATCAGGTTATGTTAATATCAGATCAGCTATTATCATTGGTGGCATTAGTGGCATTATTGTCTTATTAGGAGAAGAATTTTTAATTAAAACTAAAGTAATTGATGATCCAGTGGGAGCAATTCCAGTACATCTTTTTTGTGGTTTTTGGGGAACAATAGCGGTGGGGTTATTTAGTAATAAAGATGCGAGAGAATTTGCCAATGGATTAACACAGGATAGTCCTATATCTCAAGTCGCTTTTCAATTTTTTGGATGGGTTATAGTCATGGCATTTACCTTTATTTTTAGTTTAATTCTCTGGCTAATGATTGGCAATATCCTCTATTATATGCAAGTATTTGTTTTGCGTCAAAAGAATCCACAGGTTAATTTTTCTCCTGTTGTCAGGAGTCAATCCTTCAATGTTTCTGACCTATTCTCTCTAGTTTGGTCACGGGGAAGAGAAGGAATCCGAGTATCATTATCCGAGGAATTAACGGGTAGTGATGGGGTATTTAGTGATTGAAAAATTAATGTTTATTCAATAAGTTTTTGGCAATCTGGATTATCTTGCAAAGCTCGATCGATGCGCGATTTCCAATATCTGTCATTATGCCAACTTTTTGCCCAAGATTGAGCTTCTTTAAAGTTATCAGAAGTTGGGGGGATTTTGCACAAAATTTCAAAACCACCTTCTCTACCCGGCACATCAGCGACAAAATTATTTTTAGCTAGTCCTACTGCTTGCTGAATTAACTTTAATTCAGTTAATTGAGTCCCACACTTTTCAGGAAACTGATCACCTTGTTTCCTTTTCAAGTCTTGCAGTTGTTGAATATTCTCTTTTAAGGTAATATTCTCATCTCGTTTAGCACAAATTTCTGGAATACTAGGTGATGGTGGGGGTGTCACCACGACATTAGGAGTCTTTTCAGGAGTCTTGAATGACAAGAAAGTAAATCCAAGAAAGCCTAATAGTGCCAAGAAAGATAATATTTTAGTTAAACCAGCAGGAGAATTCTCCACATTAACCAATTTTTCTAATTCCTGTCTAACCCATTGAACATTAAATACTTCTTTATAAATTCGATTGGTAACTTCTAGATACTCATCATTTTTAATCACTAATTCTGCTTGCTGAAGTGCCAATTTTTCCGGTTTATTATCAGCAAAGACTCTCCCTTGCAAAATGTCTTGATAGATTTCTAATGTTGACCTAACATTTTTATCAGGAGTTAAGAGACTGTTTTGTATTTTATGGAGATGGGCTGCCGCTTTATTTTGTAACCAATTTTCTACAATATTTTTCTGAATCAATTGTTCAATTACTGGTTTTTCTTTTCCTTCACGCAACTCATTTTTATTGTCGATTAGCAAACCGATAACTATTTCCGTTAACTCCAAGTTACCACCCGTCCAAGCTAAAGTTTCCTCAATTAAAGCTGCTCGTTGATTCTCCTCAAATTTGGGCGTTAATTGTTTTTCAGCCAGTTGATATGCTTCCCCTTGACGTGCTATCTGTGCTTTTCGTTTGGCTGCGATTTCACTTAACTCTAAAAAACGCTTTTCTGACTCATTAATATCTTGATTTTTACTCCAAGTTAAAGCTTCTGCTAAATCTTGATCAGAAAGAAGTTTAGTGGCATCTTCCCCTGAATTTAACCAAACTTCGTACTTTTCAATGTATGGAGGGATTTTATTTAATTCCGTTGTCACCCAAGTTTCATTAAAAACATTTCTATAAATCTTATTATAAACTTTTAACTTTTGTCGGTCTTGAACTACCAATCCCGTTAAGCGTAATTCTATTTGATCGGGACTACCATCATCGGTAATTTCACCATTTTTTAAAATTTCTAGGTAAAGCTTCAGCATTCTTCTACCCGTGACAAGCTTATTTAATAAACGATTCCGAATAGTTTTTAGGTGTTCTGGACTATCTTGAGATACCCAGTTACTAATTACTTGCGACTGGATAAAATCGCCGACATTAATCGAGGTTGCTGGGAATTCCTTGCCAAATCCAGGGCGAGATGTGGAGATTAAATGACAAATTTTTTGAGTTAAAAACGGTTGTCCACCTGTCCATTCTATAACCTCCTCTAAAACCCGTTGCGGTGCGATAACTTTGTCCTGCAATCCCTCGGCAAGTTTTCTGGCATCCTTTATAGTAAATCCAGATAATCGAATATAGCGTTTCCTGTTGGCAAGAGGTACATTGTCGATGGTGAAAAGCTTAATCAGCAAAGGTTTAACTGTGCCACACAGGTGTGAGAAACGCTATATCTTGACCAATATTAAAAGGACTACGATTATTATCTAGAATAAAGTTATAAACTGCCGCTACCCCCAACATACAAAAGGTTAGAGGTTGGTAATCCCTATTATGGGGACGTTTTTCATGACAGCTACGCAGCCAAGCAAAGAAATCATCTGTGGAAAATTTTAAACTCAGAACGCTATCAATTTCATCGAAACAGATAACAATAGGTCGGGATACTTCCCTTAAGAGAATGTCCTCAACAAATTCATCAAGACGATTAATAGCTGATTTATAGGCTCGTTCATCCCACCAAGTTTGCTCTTTTCCCCGAATAGAAAGATCAAATCGTTTAACCAGTTGCTCAAATAATACTCGATACCAAATATCTTCGGAGATGTTTTTTCCTATACCACTCAAATCAATGGTAGCACAATCAATATTATCCTCTTGCAGTCGTTTTTGTGTCTGTACCCACAAACTTGATTTTCCCATCTGACGGGAATTTAACACATAGCAATACTGTCCATTTTTTAGATAGTCATAAAATATATCATCTGCTTCCCGCTTGATATAACTAGGTGCATCTAGGGGAACGCTGCCTCCAACATAATAAAAATTGGTCGCCATAGCATTAAAATTAGCAATTTGTCTGATTGGTTAAGTTCGATGAATAATTTAATCAAAGGTTATCTGTGCCTAAGCTAGTCCGCATTTAAAGTTCTGGGTTCGATGGGGGAACGGGGAACAGGTGAAAACGAATATTAGATTTAGATGTACAACAGTTTAACTAAATATATCGGATTTTAGGAGGATAGGCGATACCTAAAATAGTCGCTGTATAGTGGATAACGGGGTTGAACAGCATTCTGCACAAAGGTTACTAATCCTAAACTATGAAGTTGCCAATTAATTGTCGCACCTAAATCAACGGGAGAAGAGGACTCTACAACCTTTTTCATTCCTGCTGCTAGGTTTGGATGTTCTTGTAAGTTTAGCAAATGTCCTCGCAAATGATCCCCATAAATCCCCGCTTCCTCGGCTGCTGTCTCTAAAAAATCTGCTAAAGACAGTTGTTTTTGGGTAATCCCATAAATCGCCTTTTGGATTAAATAGGGATGTCCCCCGACAAGATTAATTATTTTTTGCAGTTCATCTTCTCCCAAGTCAGCCTGATATTTATTGGCTAGAGTCAAGACCTGTTCTAGAGTAAAATCAGGTAACAGGATTTCTGTTCCTACATTCACAGGAGATTTATTCAGGTCAGCAGGAACATAATTTTCTGTGGAATAGGTGATAATTAAGTGTAACTTTTGCCAAGTATTATTATTTTTTGCCTCCTCGTGCCAAAGACGAAATAAACTAAGGAAATCGTCGGCAACGCTGGTATAGGTAAAGAGACTATCTATCTCCTCTAAAACTAAAATTAGGGGTTTATCCAGCTTTTTGAGCAAATGGTCTTCAAAATAGGCAGTACAGCTATAAAGTCCTAATCCTTCTTGCCATTTTTCCTGAAAGAGAGCTGCTAACCCTAATTTCTTGGAAATAATCAAAGCAAACCAAGAGAGCAATCGGTCTAAATCGCCGAGAATTCCTTTGCTTGCTTGTAAAAAACTCAAACTGACGGTTTTATACTCTCTTTTGTCAACTTGACTCAAAATTCTATCGACTAATAGGGTTTTACCCATCCCCTTGGCTGATTTAATTCGCAATAATGAACCTGCTTGACTCACCGTCTCCAGACAAAGCTGTTCCACTGGAGGACGTTCAACATACTTGGAAAAATCCGCGGCCCGGTTTTCTCCCTCATCCTCAGACATGGCAGCAGCTGTTTCCTCCAACTCATCCCAGTCAGCGATTTCTCGATAATCAAGGGCTAATTTTTGACAAATTTCAAAAAAATTGAGATTACTAATCGATTTACCGTTAAGAAAAAGGCTAATAGTCGATTTTGCGAATCCTAAATCCTCAGCAAGCAGCTGTTGAGTTCCGTAACCATTGCGTTTAACTGCTTGTTTGACTCTAGGGATATATTCTGATTTTACTTTAAGCGATCGCCCCATAACCGTGAAGATTATTGAAAAATTAATGACAACCTAATCTTATCTCAAATAAATCAAACGTATCTCAGACATTTACTCAAACCTATCACAAAAAACTCAGACATATCTCAGACATTTTAAATTGTTCTATGAGAACCTATAGATTCAGATACAACTTAGTCTTCAAATAAAAGTCAGACAAATATAATTTGTATATCAGGATTTCTATTCATAGACTCATGCTTTGATAGCCGACACTAAGAGTACAAAAGTACAAAAGAAATTCTGAGGCAACCACCATGCGTTCCCTGAAAAAATGCCTATCTATAGCTTTCATCACCCTAGGCCTATTGCTCCCTTTCTGGGGAGATAATGTCCAAGAACAAGTAAAATCAACTAAATTTATCGATACTCTTGAGCTTATTGTTCAGGCGATCAAAATATTTGTAGAGGAGGACTAGGTCAATAAATGTAGGGGCGCAACGTGGTCAGTAAGTTGATCGAACTGCTTGCGCCCATAATGTAAGATTGTGAACATTTTTCACCAAAAAGTAACTGGTGGGCATAATCCTATACTATAATCAGTACAGTCATGAACTAGGCTCCTGTCCATCTGACTTGATTGACGTTTTATCTAATTTGGTTTATACCCCTCAGCAACATTCCTAAATTTATTGGAATTTTATGGCTAAAACAACTGATACCAATTATTTAACCTCCGCGGAGAAGTCTCTTTTATCTGATTTACTCAAAGTTAGGGCTGCCACTGTCTTGAGCTTTGAAATTGAAACAGATAGAATTGGAGAAGCTGACTTACAAGATAAATTAGAAAAACTAGCGGACAAAGGCTATATCAAAGTCAATGAAGAAGAAAGCTACAAAATCTTTACTCCCACTTGGAAAACTCGTTGGCTGAGGGTAAATGGTATTTTGTAGTCAGGTTCTAACGGAATTAGATAAGTTTCCTTTTTTCAGTTCATTCACCCATTACCTATTTTTGGTAGATTCTCAGACAGCTGCCGCCACCGACCTTTCTAGTGAAATACGGAAACTTCTGGGAGAAGATCGGTGGCCTTTTGTGGTGACTGCGATAATTATTGGAGTAGCAGTTGAAACTGGAAGTAGCTATTTCTCAGCTTTTAGGATTCGTCATTTATTTCCCGATTTAAAAAAGGATTTTTTAAATACTTTTGTTAGGTTATTAATTCTCAAAGTTCTTATATCAATACTCTTATACCTTTTTATTCAATTTATATTTTCTCTATTAAGCTCAATCGAGGATAATGTATATGTTGGTTTAATCATTGCTCTGGTCTTCGGTTTTATTATTAGTTCCTTAAACCCTAATTTAGAACAAATCGACCAAGTAACGGGTGGATTTAGCCTATCGACAATTAATCCTGTCTCCAGTCTGATCAAAAAGCTATTAGAGTTGTACCAAGGATTTCAAATATCTATTATTAAGCCTTTAGATACGAAACTGCTAAAGAAGAGAACCAGCCTATATAATTCTATCAAGCCTAGATTTAATTGTTTTCAAATAGTTACTCTTCAGGAATACATCCAAGAATTAATCAGTAGATTTACACTGAAAGAAACGCAAGAGAAATATCAAGGAAGATTAAACGCTATCATCGGGGGAAATTTTAGTGACGAGAATAAGAAGAGAGAAATATTAATATGGTTATTATTTGATATTATGGAGGTTACTTATGAAGAGATCAATAAAATTAGAAATCACCCAGATCAATCAGAAATTTTAATAAGACTGGGAGAAATAGAACAGGGGAATAGTACGATAAATTAAACGTCGGCCAGTTAATTAAATACACTTGTACTGTTTTTGATCGATTAACTGGAATTGATAAAAATCCTTGAGGGGGAGTGATGGGTTGACTTTTCCTGACAATTCTCACCATCTGGACCAGAAAAAAAGTAACCGATGTGGTAATAATTCGGTAGTAGTGGCGTAGCCCTCTTGCTTACCTGGTATGAATTGTGTAAAATATTTATTAATAAAAATAATTGCAACCCGCTCAGTCTTTAAACCTCTAGCTTGAGCATGACTTTTATAATAAATATCTTTTTCTGGCTCCTGTCTGGCTTACTCAAATATCAGTCTAGCACCGAACAAAATACCCCCTTCACCTCTATTCCCCTGTCAAGCGTTGTGGTTCTCACCATACTATCAAGAATGGTTCTATTCATAATGGAAAACCCAAACGTCAAGGTAAAGAATGTGGTCAACCGTTGGTGATCAATCCCACTAATAAAACCGTCTCTGACG
>NZ_SFBZ01000174.1:0-4807 GCF_007095495.1 Microcystis sp. M_QC_C_20170808_M9Col
AAGGAGAAGGACGCAGTGAAGCTTTACGACAAATTCAACTAGGAATGCTCAAGGGTGAGAAGCAAAAACATCCTTTTTATTGGGCCAGTTTTATTCCTTCTGGTGATGCAACTTCGATGCAATTTGACTGATTAAGGGTTAGGAGTTAAACTTAGTAGTAAAATTATTGGTAAGTAAGTAGGTAGGCACAATTATTTGTAGGATGGGTTAGCGGTAGCGTAACCCATGCGGGCGTTGGGTTTCATGCTTCAACCCAACCTACGTTTATTTTATATTTAATTCCACCCACCTACTTACCTAAGCAAAATTAATTACACATCCAAACCGTCAGCAGTTACTCCGTCAGCTTTTTGCTGTGATCAGTAAACAGTGAACTAAAAACTCAAATCTGATCCCGTCTCCCGTCTCCCGTCTCCTGTCTCCTGTCTCCTGTCTCGACTGGGAAATTAATTTTGCACGACTACTTATCACAAACAATTACTAGGAGAGTCACACAATGGCAACATTTACAGAAAACGACCTCAAAGAATTAAAAGACTTTATTGTAGGACAATTCAAAGAAGTTAATGACAAAATAGACAAATCATCTGAACAACTTAATGGCAAAATAGACAGATTATCTGAACAACTTAATAGCAAAATAGACAAGCTATCTGAAGAAGTGAATAACTTAAGAGTTGACATAGCAAATATTAAAGGAGAATTAACAGGCGTGAATAAACGCCTAGATAACTTGGAATTTACTAATCGAACCATCTTTGTTGCTATTGTTACTGCACTAATGGCAGGATTGGTTAAGTTATTTTTCCCAAATTTTCCTATAAAGAAAAGAAAACGGATTTTTTCAAAAAACCCGTTTCCTGAAATCGAATTCAAAATAAGAAATAGCGCTGGGCCATGGGTAAAACCGTAGCCGGTTCACAGATTAATAATTCGCCGTCAGCACGCACCTCGTAGGTTTCGGGATTAACTTCCATGCGCGGTAAAGCGTCATTAAGCTTCATACTAGCCTTACTGATATTGCGCGTATTCGACACGGCCACGGCGGTTTTTTTCAGCTTTAACTTCTCAGGAATGCCCGCTTTCATAGCATATTTAGAAACAAATGTCAAGGAAGTTTTGGCGATCGCACCACCAAAAGAGGCAAACATGGGACGCATATAAACCGGTTGGGGTGTGGGAATACTGGCATTAGCATCGCCCATTTGCGCCCAGGCGATTAAACCGCCTTTCAGGACAATTTCCGGTTTTACGCCAAAAAATGCCGGTTTCCAGAGAACCAAATCGGCTAATTTGCCCACCTCGATGGAACCGACATAATCGGAGACACCATGGGTAATAGCAGGATTAATCGTATATTTAGCAATATATCGTCTTGCCCGCAGATTATCATTCTCTCCCGTTTCCCCGGTCAGTCTGCCTCGTTGTACCCGCATTTTGTGGGCAGTTTGCCAAGTGCGGATAATTACTTCTCCCACCCGTCCCATAGCTTGAGAATCGGAGGAAATGATGCTAAAAGCCCCTAAATCGTGGAGAATATCCTCGGCGGCAATAGTTTCGCGGCGGATGCGAGATTCGGCAAAGGCCACATCTTCGGGAATACTCCGGTCTAGATGATGACAAACCATCAACATATCGAGGTGTTCCTCTAAGGTATTCGTCGTATAGGGACGGGTGGGATTAGTAGAGGAGGGTAAAACGTTCATTTCCCCGCAAACCCTGATAATATCGGGAGCATGACCACCGCCGGCCCCTTCCGTGTGGTAGGTGTGAATGACGCGATTTTTAAAAGCGGCGATAGTGGCCTCAACAAAACCGGCCTCATTGAGAGTATCGGTATGAATCGCCACCTGCACATCGTACTTATCGGCCACGCTTAAACAGGTATCAATGGCTGCCGGAGTGGTTCCCCAATCTTCATGGAGTTTTAAGCCAATTACCCCCGCTTTTACCTGTTCCGCTAGTCCTTCCGGCTGACTGCTATTGCCTTTACCCAAAAAACCCAAATTCATCGGGAAAGCTTCGGCCGCCTCTAGCATTCGATAGATGTTCCATTCTCCCGGGGTGCAGGTGGTGGCATTAGTTCCCGTTGCAGGTCCGGTCCCGCCACCAATCATCGTGGTAATCCCCGACGCAATCGCTGTCTCAATTTGTTGGGGACAGATAAAATGAATATGGGCATCAATCCCCCCTGCTGTCAAAATCATCCCTTCCCCGGCTAATGCCTCGGTAGCAGGACCGATAATAATATCGACATTATCTTGAATGTGGGGATTGCCCGCTTTACCGATTTTATAAATTTTGCCGTCTTTAATGCCCACATCGGCCTTAACGATGCCCCACCAGTCGAGAATTAAGGCATTAGTAATCACCAAATCTACCGCCCCATCTTCCCTAGAAATGGGGGATTGGCCCATACCATCGCGAATTACTTTACCGCCGCCGAATTTTACCTCATCGCCGTAGGTGGTGAAATCTTTTTCGACTTCGATAAATAATTCCGTGTCTGCCAGGCGAACTTTATCTCCGACGGTGGGGCCGTAGGTTTCTGCATAGGTGCGGCGATCGATGCGATAATTCATAGGGGGAATTCTTGAAAATCGAGATCGATTATACGATCGATTTTCCGGCAATTATCGCTTTTTGGGGATTTTCTTCCATTTTTAATCTGGCTCGTTTTCGAGGATTTCTTTGGCTTTCAGTAAAGCTTGGTGATGTTCTTCGGTAACGGTGGGATATTTTAAACCAAGGGATTCCAGGGTGTGATAAATAACCGCCCCCACAGCTAAACGGGTAAACCATTTGCGATCAGCCGGGATAATATACCAGGGGGCCCATTCGGTACTGGTATGATTGAATACCTCCTCGTAGGCTTTCATGTAATCACCCCAAAAAGCTCTTTCTTTGACATCACTTTCGGAAAACTTCCAGTTTTTTTCGGGGCGATCAATTCTTTCTAAAAATCGTTTTTTCTGTTCTTCTTTAGAAACATTGAGAAAGAATTTCAGGACAATAACCCCATTGTTAACCAGATATTTTTCAAAATTATTAATCTCCTCAAAACGTCGATGCCAAACTTTCTTGGTTCTGTCTTCCGGGGGAAGTTTTTGCCGTTCCAATAAATTTTGATGGACGCGCACGACTAATAATTCTTCGTAGTAAGAACGATTAAAAATACCGATACGACCCCGCTCCGGTAAGGCTTTATAATATCGCCAGAGATAATCGTGATCTAGTTCTTCGGCCGAGGGAACTTTAAAGCTAAATACCTGACAGCCTTGGGGATTTAAGCCCGACATAACGTGTCTGATCGTACCATCTTTACCCGCCGCATCCATGGCTTGTAGATTAATTAACAAGGCATAGGTATCCTGGGCATAGAGTTTATCTTGAAACTCGGCCATTTTTTCGATCCCCTGTTGCAGCAGCAGCGTGGCATCTTCTTTGGTGATATAGTCGGGCTTAAACCCAGGATCGTAGTCTTTGTGCAGAGAAATTTCTTTACCCGGTGGCACGATTAAGGATTGTAAAAATGCTTGGCGATCAATTTTGCTGACCATGCTCTTCTCCTTGATTGTTTTGACCCCTAAGATTACATTGTAGCACTTTTGCTCGGAAAATATCTAACTCTTGAACCGGCGAGTCAAGGATGAACTGGCAGAAATGACCTAGAAACAAGTATATTTAAATACTCGATTTTAGCGACTCCTCATCTGACGAGAAAGTAAAGAATAATTTTTAGGTGATCGCAAATTCGGTAAACTGACGCACTTCGGGAGGTTGAAAAGCTAAAACTATTTCACTACTGGGAATTCCTACGCGCATTAATTCCGTGGCGATACCTGCTTCTGTCCAATCTTCTTCAATATAAATTTTGTCATTTTTTGGACGAAGATAAACGGAAATCGCTTTAATTAATTTGCCATTTTCCCAGCCAATATTAAACCAAAGATATTGGCTTCTATTATGGTCAAACATCAATATTTCTTCTATGTCTTGATCGGGTACTTGTGAGAAAATTTCTGCATATTTTGTGAGAATTTTCTTGATTATGCTTTGATAATAATTTAGTTTATCCATTGGACGATTCCTCCTGATTAGTGTCAACAATTAACAATAAAATTTGATACTTTTGCAAGATTATTTGTATGGCAGCTTGAGCGAAAAACTTTTCGTAGATTTCTTGTCCGATTAAAAAAATAAAGAAATTAATAAGTAGTCGTGCAAAATTAATTTCCTAGTGAAGAAAGGCAAAAGGCAAGAGGCAAGAGGCAAGAGGTGGTTAGATGTGTGTAATTAATTTTGCTTAGGTACTTACATACAAGATATTTATTACAATGGTTCTTCGTTACTTGGTATGGTTCGATAGGGTGGCATAAATCGACTAAATCTTTATCTGGCAAGAGATTTAATTGATTAGTTCGCTCCAGATCGCAAACAATTGACAAAAATCGCAGTAATGTCTGTTTCTATAAGGGTTTCATCCCTTATAACCCCGTCCATTGCATAAGACAAACCGAAGAACCGAAATTCGGTTCCTTGTTGAATAAGGGAAAGGGCTGTACTCAATGGACGTTGTGCTTGTTTCCAATATTGCTCAGATGACAATTGATCGATTACTTCTTCATTCTCATCGCTATAATACACATTATAAAAATATTCCGCATCCTTAAGTTTTGTAGATAAACTTAAGTAGGTAGGCACAATTATTTGTAGGATGGGTTAGCGGTAGCGTAACCCATGCGGGCGTTGGGTTTCATGCTTCAACCCAACCTACGTTCATTTTATATTTAATTCCACCCACCTA
>NZ_SFBZ01000175.1:0-20124 GCF_007095495.1 Microcystis sp. M_QC_C_20170808_M9Col
TTTTCATAGTTTAGAGATTAAATCCTTTTTCGTAGGCTAAAAACTGCACTTGTGGTTCCAACGGTTCACTAACTAAACCAATTCCTGCAAATCCCCATCGCTGCATCAGTCCCTTTAATTGTGTTCCTGAGAGAGTTTCCACAGAAAAATTATTGGCCAAATCCTGAGCATGGGTATTGATATAACTTAAAGCATCGTAGGATTCTTTAAACAGAAGCAGATAACTAGCTGGAGTTTCGCTTTCACCTTTTCTCAGACGCGCCACTAGATATTGTCCGTCTTGTTTTGACCTGAGTAAATAATGTGTAGTTGCTAACATAGTTTGTTAAGTAAAAAGTGAAAAGGAAAAAAGGGGTTAGGGGTTGGGGATTGGGTTTTGGTGTTTTAGGGTTTTGGGGTTTTAGGGTTTTAGTTGAAATTTCCCCCATCTCCCCATCTCCCCCCGCAACGCGCACGCAGTGGTCTCCCCATCTCCCCATCTCCCCACTGATAACTGATTACTGTTTACTGATAACTGATAAAATTTCCCCATTTCCCCTACTTTAAATCCTCCAATTTAATCCTAGGATCTACAGCTTTGAGAAGTAAATCAGCCAGGAGATTACCGATAATCAACATAGTAGCACCCATCATTAAACTGCCCATAACTAAATATAAATCTTTAGCCGTCACAGCTTGCAGAATTAAACGACCTAATCCGGGCCAGTTAAAGAAAAATTCGGCGATAAATGCCCCACTTAACAAACTGGAAAATTCAAAGCCTAAAAGAGTTATCAGAGGATTAATAGCATTGCGTAAAGCGTGGACATAGATAACTTTATTTTCTGGTAAACCTTTCGCCCTTGCGGTTTGAATATAATCCTGTCGCAGAACATCTAATAATTGTCCCCGCATCAATCTTTGTAATCCTGCAAAACTGGTAACTGTCAGGGCAATAGTTGGTAAAATCATGTGCCAAGCGATATCTAAAACTTTACCGATAGGGGAATATTCCGAATAGTTAATACTGGTCATATCACCCACCGGTAAAAGCGGCGAGACATTTTGGGCGAGAATTAGCAGTAAAAGGGCAGTGATAAAACTGGGGAAACCTTGACCAAGATAACTGATAACTCGGAAAAATTTATCGATAAATTGGTTTTGTTTGACGGCGCTGAGAATGCCCAAAGGAATCGCAATCGCCCAGGTTAAAATTATGGAAGTCAAAGACATTAATAACGTCGCTGGAATTCTCTCTAATAATAGGGAAGACACGGGACGAAAATAGGTAAAACTCAGACCAAAATTAAACTGAGTTACCACTTGCCACAACCATTTAAAATACTGGACAATCGGCGGGTCTTTTAAACCAAAAAGGGCAATATATTGTTCTTTAGTTTCCTGACTAATCTTGGGATTCAGGTCAAGCAAAGCCAGAAAACCGCCGGGGGTTAATTGGATAATAGCGAAACTCAAAGCCGAGGCCAACAACAGAGTTAATAAACCCTGGAGAACACGCTTGACAATATATAAAAAAGTTTCGCTAGTTAGGAGAGATTGTAACCCATTAGCACTCGATCGAGCGGTTTTAGCCTTGTAATTATCATCAGTCGCCGTCATAGAAAAACCCTAATAATCGATGATGGTAATAATCGGTAAATCGGGTAATTTTTCCCGACCACCGAGGTCGATTAACTCGATGATAAAGGCAAATCCTAACACCTCGCAACCAATTTTTTCTAATAAATCGGCCGTCGCTTTCGCCGTCCCTCCCGTCGCGATTAAATCATCGACAATTAAGACTTTATGATGGGATGCCACCGCGTCCTGATGAATTTCCAGGCTATCGCTTCCGTATTCCAAATCATACTCGATACTATGAACGGCGGCGGGTAATTTGCCCGGTTTCCGGACAGGAATAAATCCCGCTTCTAATTGGTATGCTAAAGGAACACCAAAGAGAAAACCCCTGGATTCCATACCGACAATGTAATCGGGGGATAAACCGTAATCGCGACACTTTGCCGTTAGGGTATCGATCGTGTAACGTAATCCTTGGGGATGATTGAGTAGGGTAGTAATATCGCGGAAGACAATACCCGGTTTGGGAAAGTCGGGAATATCGCGAATCAATGATTTCAGATCCATTCGGTTTCCGTGTCTCGTAAAATGGGGGACAGCTATCTATACAATACAATTTACAATACCCTGACTCGATCGCCCTTGTGTTTTAGTTCTCCTATATCATGACCTCTACTAGCCTAACGCCCGAATCTACAACATCAGCCCCAGAAAAACCGATTATTTTAAGTGTTTTACCCGATTTTCCGATTGCCAGTCAGCAATGCGCCCTACATCTCCAACAGCATATCGATTTAATGCTGTTAGCGTTGGAATCCTTAGAAGTAGGTGCCGGGGAGGCCCTGTTAGCCCTCTGTAAAGAACTAGGACTCGATAAAATTGTCAAAAACCGGATTATTTTCTGGCGCTTACGCTGTACTAATCCGTGGCGAATTTCCTACACCCTCGACCGTCTCACCCTTGACCAAGCAAAAGCTTTAGTTATCATTGCCAGTTATCGGGCCAAACCCCTAGCTATATCCATCCGACAATTACTGTTAGCGCGGCAACAGATGGAATCAAAGGGTTTACCCGTGGATAATAATTTTCTTTTATCAGAATACTTAGAACGATTTCGCTCCAATTTTCGCAGTCGCATGAACCCCCGCCGGGCCAAAGTATCGGTTTATCTAGCCGATGAAAATGCTTTAAATGAACTGGCTTTATCCCTCCTCGATCAGTTATTATTTTGTACTGGTACGACGGGAATGCAGCGGTTTTGGATTAGTTTATTTGATGGGGAGATCGTGTAAAAATGAGAAGACAGTATAGCCTGCCCAATTGTACCCTGATTCTCGATGGTTTCGGCGATGATTTCGCCCCAGCTAATCCCGGGGATAGCCGACCTTTGCTCTCAATTTTGACTAACGTAGAATGTCGGTTAATCGGGGCCAATAAAGTCCTGCAAGGTGGTCGGGTTTTCTTGGAAAATTTGGTACAAGCGGTCAGTCAGTATGCCCAAGAATTTTTGAGTGGTGTTCGTCATCCCCAAGACCCCGTACAGGAACCAGATCATGTGTACCTAGAAAAGATTGACCATAATCTCCATCGTCTGGTCTGGTATCCATCAACGGACTTGAATATCCCGGAAAGTCCGGTCAAGATAGAAATCAGTACCGTGCAGTTATTCGATTTAATAGAAGCGATTGACCAATTTTTTGCCGATACTCGCACTTTACCTGACCTAACCCTGAAATTACAGCCAGTTTCCCGTCGCTACCATAAGGTCAATGAATCGGTGGCCGGTCGAACAGTACCTTTTTTGGCGGGATTAGGCAGTCTTGTCGCTTGCGCCCTACTTTTCTATCTTTTACCCGTCCCCCAAGTCCGTAAACCCGAAAATCCCCCTATTCCTGCCGCTTCTCCCAGTCCCACCGTCCCCACTAATCCTGTCCCCCCTCCTAGATAAAATTAGGACCCTCAGCCACATCTGCAAATGGAGTAATAGGAATTTGGTTATAAACTTCGGCATTCTTTGCCTGAGCTTGGCGGAGATCGTAGTCTGTTTGAAGATTCAGCCAAAACTGAGGACTGTTACCAAAATATCGTGACAGACGCAAAGCTGTGTCGGCAGTGATACCACGCTTACCCGCTAAAATCTCACCGATACGAGTTTGAGCTACGCTTAAATCTTTACTCAGTCTGTAGGGGGTAATATTGAGCGGTTCCAGAAAATCTAACTTGAGGATTTCACCGGGATGGATATTTGGCAAACGGTGGAACTGAGCTTTTACATTGAGCCTGTCGAAATGTGTCGAAGTGTTGCTGTTCATTGCATTTAGCTAATTTTAGTGGTAGTCCACTATCTCTACCTGATCAGCATTGCCTTCATCAGTCCAAATGAAGCAAATTCTCCATTGGTCATTAATACGGATGCTGTACTGGCCCTGACGATCGCCCTGCAACTTCTCCAACCGATTACCCGGTGGGACACGCAGATCATTGATCGATAACGCCGCTGCAAGGATTAGCAGTTTTCGTAGAGCGACCGATTGAATATCAGGGGGATAGTGACGAGACTGAAACCCCTCGAAAATGAGCTTAGTCTCTTCGGACTTGAAATTGATGATCATATGATAACTGTCACTTTGATAACTGTCACTTTGATAACTGATTAACTGATGATCAAATCCTAACGCCTAACGATACTATTGTCAAGCAGAAGTAAGCACCACACCCCACACCCCACACCCCACACCCTACACCCTACACCCCACACCCCACACCCCACACCCCACACCCCACACCCCACACCCCACACCCCACACCCCACACCCCACACCCCACATCCCACACCCCACACCCCACACCCTGCTCTGTCTCAGCTTTTTAGGGAAAGTACCCGAGAAAAACCTGATTTTTTTTTCACAAGTTAGAAAAATTGTGTTATACTGGTAAATCTGTGAAGGTTTTTCGATAGGGAGTATTGAAAAAAAAATGACCAAACTGGGAACCCATTTGATTGTCGATGCTTGGCAAGTACCTGCTGACCTCCTCAACGATCCCGAGCGCATTCGTCGCGCTATCCTCGATGGAATTACGGCAGGAGAAGCAACGCTGATCGATTTGTGTGTCCACCAGTTCAGTCCCCACGGAGTTACCGCGACGGCGACTTTAGCTGAATCTCATATCGCGATCCACACCTGGCCTGAACACGGCTATTTCGCCGCCGATTTATTCTTCTGTGGTGCGGGTAAACCCGTGGTTGCCATGGAAATTTTGACCAAATCCCTGCAAGCAGGTGAGATTAAAGTGCGGGAACTAACCAGAGGATTCCCCAGTACTGCGGGAGTTTATGAAAGCAAAAAGGAAGAACCCCTTAAGTCTTCCCTGGTTATGGCCTAATTTCTAGCGCCGGCCTCGATAATAAGTTAGCAGCGCTGGCAATCGCCCAAACTGAAATCGTGATCAGGATAACCTTTGTTTTTATCCTCGCCCTCTTTCCCTCTCTCGTTAGTCTCTGGTTGATTAACCGATCCCAACAGAGATTACGTAACCGTTTGAGGTGGATTCGCTATCGTCACGAATACAGCACGGTGATGGCCAGTGATTTTTTGTCAATCCCTGTAGGGACAGAAAATAAACTGGCATTTATCGGTGATCTTAGTTGTCGTTTTAATGCATATTCCCCCCATTTGCGTTGTGCGGTTAATCCCACCGGTCCCTGTGAAGGTTGTCGGCAGTACGAAGCTAAAACCGGCACAGTGTAGGGGGTTTGAGCTTCCAAACAGTTCCCTATTTGCTATCCTTAAAAATTATCGCTATCGCAATTGAGGAGTGTGGGAATAATGGCGTTCAAACGAAATTTGACCCTCTTAATCATCGGATTAGGATTAACTTGTTTACCCCTATATCCGGCCCAAGCTAACCAAATCGGCACTGTCACCCCGAATACGGCGGCCAATCAAACTCTCGCTACCCATCTGGTCCTGAAACTGAAAGAGAGAAAAGTTTACGTTTATCAAGATAAGCAAGTTTTAGCGCAATTTACCGTCGCCGTCGGCAAAAAAGGCTGGGAAACCCCCACAGGTAAATTTGAGGTGCGGGAATTAGTTCGCAATCCTGTCTGGAAAAGTCCCTGGACGGGAAAAGTCAGCACCCCCGGTCCCAATAGTCCCCTAGGGGAAAGATGGATCGGTTTTTGGAGTGACGGCAAAAATTCCATCGGTTTTCACGGCACCCCCGCGGAAAATTCCCTCGGTAGCGCCGCTTCCCATGGTTGTGTGCGGATGCGGAATCGGGATGTGAAAGTGTTGTTTGATTTAGTCCGCATGGGAACCCCCGTCATCGTTCAACCTTAATTCCGGCAGGTATTTTTTTAAGATGGGCAGGTCTTCCGGACGATCAATATCGGCTAATTTAGGCAGATAAGCGGTTTTTAAAGCCAGTTTAGCGGCGATTGTCTGAGTTTTTGCCAAGACTTCCCCCGTCCCCCAGGGAATACCGTCAAAAAGCTCTGGAAAGACCTGTTTTAAAGCAATTAGGTAGTATCCTCCATCTAACGCCGGCCCTAAAACCATATCGTGGGTTTTTAGGGCTTCAAAGGCTGCTAAAATCTCTTTTTCCCCGATTTCTGGACAATCTGTGCCAATAATAGCGATCGCTGTCATCCCTTGAGCAAAACCATCGGCAAAGGCATTTTGCATCTTTTCTCCTAAGTCTTTTCCCCGTTGAGAATGATAGGAATAATGCACACCTAACCAAGTACGCATTTTTTCCTCGCTGCCGCCATGGTAGTAAATGATCAGAGAGAGAAAACTCCTCAAACCCGCTAATTTACTGAGAGTATATTCGGCCAGTTTGCGGTGTAATTCTTCGGCTCCCTTGGCTGCCAAGGCCGGAATCATACGGGTTTTTACTTTCCCCAATTCTGGGTAACGGGTAAAAATAATCAGTTGTTGTCTCCAGTCCACGAGTGATTGCGACGATGATATTCATTAAGTAGGGAGGCAAAATTATTTGTAGGATGGGTTAGCGGTAGCGTAACCCATGCAGGCGTTGGGTTTCATGCTTCAACCCAACCTACGTTCATCTTATATTTAATTCCACCCACCCACTTATTAGTTTTAGCCTACTGTCGATAGGAGGCAGGAAAGCTAATAAAACAGGCTTTATTGGCTTAGTATAGATTATTTTAGTTGGTTATTTAATTCTGTGTTGGGTTTCGTTCCTCAATCCAACCTACAAAAGCGGCGATCGCTTTATTGAGTCGAAACCTTTTTCCTAGCGGCATTTCAGACTTTTTCAGCCAACCCTGATCCTACAGGAAAACGGTGACTATCACAAGATTAAAGCACATATAAGCTATTATCTCTAGAGTTATCGAACCGAGTCAGTATTGTCAAATGCTCGGTCGATTCAGGGCGAACATTCCCCGCACCATCTGGTGTCGCAGTCGGGGTCAAATCGAAGGCAACGCCGCTTTGTTACCCGAAGAAATCAAATCCCACCCGTTTACCTTGCATCGAGACACCAGAAGTCTTTACGGACATTTAAACGATGATATCAGGAGGGCATTGCAGATGAGTTTTTAATATATCTAGCCTAGGAGTAATCCACCTATCATGCCAATATCTTACCAAGTCTCTCTGAGTAAATTTTCGCCATACTACTCGATTTGTATCTCCCAACAAATATTCCTTCCAGTTTTCAGCTAAAGGACAACGATAGTATCCTCTTTGCCAACCAATACTAAGCATATCTTCGGACAAGCCCAGTTCCCTTAAACCTCTTTTTAAAATACGCATTTTCCAATTTGGTCCCTCGCCAAATCGATAAGTTTCAAAAACTTCTTCTGGCACAACTTGCTTAATTAGTTCCCAGCTACCATTCGCTGTTATATGAAGATGGCTCTGTCCTTTCGTATAATTTACAAAATCCCAGTTGAGTAAACGATTATAAATTGCTGACTTACCAAATGCTCCTAAAGTATCGATATAGATAAGATAAGGTTTCTTATTTACCCCAGTAATGATAGAAGGACTATTTTTATATTTTTGATAAAAGTCTTCCCTAACTTTTGGAAACATTAAAGTAAGAGCAACTAATTTTGCTCCAAGCAGTTGATTATAAGGAGGAATTGCTCCTAAAATATATGCAGTCATACAATTGTACAGTCGCTGCATTTTTTGATCTTTAGTCCAGCCAATAGAATCGCTATCTCTAACACCTAAACCAATAACAGGATCGCAAAGACCAACAATTCCAATCAACTTATCATTTTGTCGATCAAATACAAAGTATCGAATGCGTCTCCCGTAACCAACTGTAACAGGTATAGACCAATAAGTTGTGGCATATGACCAAAGTTGTTGATGATCTTCTTTAGATTCAACCATAACGAGATAAGGATTAATTTTAGATATATCAATATCTGATGGTTGTGCTATATACTTCTCAACTTCACTTTTATGTTTTTGTCCTTTCAGATTTGTCCTTTCAGCTAACTTTCTTTGAATTTTTCTAAAATCATCATCATTATCAACAAGTATTTTATGCTGGTTTTCGTCCCATGTAATTCCATAAAATTCTAGGTTTTCAATTATTTTTTGTTTGATAATTTCTTTTTGTTTATCCATGTTCATTTTCTCTTGAATATCATAAACTCTCATCCTTAATTTCTATTGTTGGTGAATTTAGATTCAGGATAAACCTTTTTCTCAACAAGTTTCTCAAATTCAGTCACTCGAACGGGAAGTGCAAAAGCCTGATCAGATGAAACCATATAGAGATTACCTGCAATTGTTTCTCGTTGAATAAAATTAGCAATTACTCCCTCATAATTTATATTAGACTTTACCAGAGCTTTAATGTCATCAGAATTGCCCATGTGAAAAGCAAAAAAGTTTTCTGCTTGTGTTCTAATTTCATCAGAAATAGCAGAAGGGCGTTGTGTGACAGCAACTAATCCTAATCCAAATTTACGCCCTTCTTTTGCTACTCTTACAAATGGATTAGCGTTAGATTTGACAAACTCTTGAGACAATACATTTTGAGCTTCTTCAACAAAAACAACCGCATTTACAACTTCTTCTGGTTTATCTGAAGTGAATTTTTCTTTATTACTTTCAAATAATTTACGAACTAGAATGGTTGAAATAATGCTGGCATCCATGTTATCTTTTAAGGATAAATCGATAATAACAGTTTTTCCTTGTTTCAAACATTTAAATACATTCTCTATTAGATTTGATGAGCTAGAATGTAACGAACCTTCGTCAATTAAATGACGAATCCTTTTTCGTATTGCCATAATTGTTTTTCTGGCAGAAAAATCTTCTTTTGTATTACCCTTATTATCTTTTTTTTGTTCACCAAAAAAATCAGAAAAATCTCGATAAAGATTGCTTGGATTATCCGCATATTCATCAATTTTTTCAATAAAGTTTGACACACCTTCTTCATCAAGATATAAAAGAAAAGATTTCATTACTTCAGAGAATCCAGCCCCGAAATTCAATATATCATCCACTGCTAAGTGTTTGTGCATATTAAGCGATACTTTTCCTCCAAAAATGAATCTATTCTCAGTTTTGTAAATCTCTGGTAATTTCTTGTCTGTATAGACTACAACATTATCCTTAATTGAATTCTCATTAATATCTCCCAGTCCATAGGTTGCAGTACCCCGCAAGAAATATTCACCATTCAAGTCAAAAATTAACTTTCCGTATGAAGTATCGCGCGTCATATGATAGAGAAGTACCTTGACAAGATTTGTTTTTCCGAAACCTGATTGAGCAAATACCATTGTGCGTTTGTTTCGCAATTTATCAATTTTAAAAAGGATTGGTCCCTTTTCTTGAAAAACTGTTTCTCCTACACAAAGATAGCCAATTTCAGCACCATTTTCATTAGTTTTATTGAGAATTGAATCTATTTCACGCTTATTTAGATGTCTGGCAATGTAAGAAACTGTTGGTAGTTTTCTTACAGCAGTTGTAAACAAAATACTAGAACCACTATCTGTGAATGTTCCTAAAATACGAACTTTGTAGGTGTAGCTGAACATTTTTTGTTTATCTCTTTCTGAAAGTTCTCTTTCTGCAATTCGAGCATAATGCACAGCAATCAAAGTTTTATCTTGCGATTTGAAAATAGGATCTTCATCGTAAATTTCAGCTTCAACTCTTGCCAAATATTTTGTATTGCCTTCATCTTTTGGGGTCAACACAATAAAATCACCAGTTTGCGGACTAGCCTTGGCATCTTCATAGGAAGAGTATATCAGCAGTGCATCTTCAGTTGTTTTTTGTCCGTATAAAACCCCAAAATCTACTTTCGTCATAATTGTAGTTACTCCCAAAACTAACTAAAATCTGTTGTGTATATCTAGGAAAAGATTTTCAATATCGACGTTATCCATCCTCTGATCTCTATAAAGAGAATACTTAAGACGAGCAATGATTTCTTCCTTAAAATTCCTTTTTAAGGAAACAAAATTATGAACTTCACATAAAGGATAAGGATATCCAAGAATATAATGTTCTTGCGTAAGTCTGGTTAATTCTTTGAATATAATATCTAGGTCATATTTATCTCTAGTAAGAGTACCTGTTTTAATTTCTGGAATTGCATCAAATATGTTAACATCTACTATGAGCCAATCATAGTTTTGTAACTTTTCTACATAATCTAACCTAGCTGCCATGAATAACCCAAAGCCTCGTCCTCCCTTAATTGATTTTTTAATAAACATATCTCCCTGATATGCTGCTTTAAGAACCGCATCAGGAACTTCAAACCAACAGCAAAGCTTTTTACGCTTTGGGTCTTTTTCGACAAAAGGATACTCATATTTAAGCTGATCTTGTAGATAATTATCAATTTGCTTGAACGTATAAGCTAGTTCCATTTTAACAGGAGATTGCTTAGTTATAGCAACCACTTTTACTCCTTTGCTATTAGCATATTCCCCCAAGTTGACTAAGTAAGATTGTTTGATTTGTAAGGGGCGCAATGTACCATCTCGTAAAATAAAATCTCCATCTTTAGTTTCTGGAAGATCAATTATTTCTAGAATTAGTCCGATTTCTAAAACTTCTTGACAAAAACCAAGTAGTGTTGATAAATTTGCACAAACTTGTTCTTTTTTATATGCAAAAACTGTCTCTGGAGTATCTCCTAAAAATTTGAGCAGACTTTTTATTGGCTCTAAATTAAGAAACTCATCATAAATATAATTTAGGTGATCTGGATGCGTAATAAGAATATTTTGTGGATAATATGCTTTTCCAAGTATCACTGGATCATCTAATAAGTTTACTCTAATCTGCCGACCTTGGTGAAAGCAGATATAACCAGCCGCATAAATAGCAATACATAAACCGTTGTAAAATTGTTCACTATTATAGCTGCCATCTATTGCATAAAACCTTCTATCACTATGATCAATTTGATCAAAGGAAATGATTTCAAAAATTTGAGGGGTTTCCATATTTTCCTCATTTCCAATCACAGGAATATTATAATTTTTGTTACTTCTTGTGTTGATATGTTTAGCAACCAACTCAATGGCACTATCAGGAATTTCTTTTCTAGACATATTTGACTTTTAACGCTATCTTTCCCTATCCTAGCTTGCAATATATCGATAATACAAGTACTGGCCCTCGAAAATCAGGAAATTTACTGGAAAGTCGAGAGGTATTTTCGGATAGGCCCGCCAAACGTCGGCATTTTTGCCGCAATTGCCGTCATTTTGGTGATAATCCCTATCTTGCCTGTGCAGCTCATGTTACGCTACCCCTAACCCATCCTACAAATAATTAGACATCTCCAAAAATTATAACTCAGTCACAGCCTGCTTTTGATTTATGTACTAACTAAACAGTTCGATGGCTGGAATGTATATCTATCGTTGCTAATTCAATTTTACTGAAAAAATATGAGGCAATTAAAATAATTTTTATTCGGATAGATTCCTTAACTAGAAAGACTTTTAGTCTTGAGATAATATTAGGTCGAGGTCTATTGGGTTGTCTCGACGGAAGAGGAAGAAGTGAACTTGTTGAACCAAGAATCTAGCGTCAATGTCAAACAAACTGAGAACAGAGGACATCACTTTTCTGCAATTCCTGTGAACGGTTGAATAAAACCATCCACACCGACAAAGGAGGTGAGGGGCGACCAGTTTAAAATATCCTCTAAAATTGATTGATAGCCCTGGACATTGGGATGAAGTCCATCTTGCATTAATCTTTCTTGACACCACAGATCACCCCGGTCCATCCAGAGATCAAATAAATCGAGATAGGGAATATTTTGCTCTAGACAAGCTTGTTTAGTGGTTTCCTTAAAACGATACTGATCGCGATGGTTGAAGTAAAAACAATCTAAAAAGGGCATTTTCCGCTCATCCACGGGAATCATACCTATAAACAAAACCGGGCAAAGAGAACGGGCCCGGCCGAGTAAATGTTCGATTTGAGTTTGAAAAAGATCGTGATCGGTATAAGTGCGACCATCGGGCCGGCCTAAACGGGCTGTATCATTAACACCGACGGAAAGAAGAATCAGGTCAGGAAGACGATTGCGAATTTCCCCCCTGAGACGAAATTCCTGTTCTAAACGTTCGGACACTTGTACCACTCGATCGCCGCGAATACCCAAATTATACAGGGTATGACCGGCACTTTCCATCCACAAACGACGTAGGCGCTCGGCCCAACCGCCACCCACGGGGTCGCCATAGCCATACACAAGGCTATCTCCTAAAGCGACGATTTTAAGGGGATGGGTCATGATTGCGTCTTTGTCTTTAGTAGGAGGAGGAAGAGTTTGCATGATCGCTCGATCGAATCGGTTGTCCTTTACACTTGTAAACGGATTTGGTTAAACTGTCCGTGTATTATACTACATTAAAAAATTTTTCCTGCCAGTTAACTTATCTGATATCAGCCAGGTGCTGACACCGACCAGTATAAAGCAGCCCGATGATCATTGCTTCCCTAAGAGCCATTTCCGGGCTAAATCTGCTATAAAATTTATGGTTAAAACCTAGATAAATTGATGACTACTCGTTTACAACGCGCGGTTCAAGACCGAGAATTTTTGATTACAGCCGAGATTACTCCCCCGAAAGGGGGTAATACCAGTCATATGCTAGAAATGGCCCTCTGGCTAAAAAATCGCGTTCATGCGGCTAATATTACCGATGGCAGTCGCGCCGTAGTGCGAATGTCCTCTCTGGCTGCCTCCGCTATTCTCTATCAACACGACATCGAACCCATCTGTCAAATAGCCTGTCGCGATCGCAATGTGATCGGATTACAAGCAGATCTCATGGGCGCTCATGCTTTGGGATTGAGAAATATACTAGCTTTAACTGGAGATCCCGTCAAAGCAGGAGATCACCCCAAAGCTAGGGCAGTTTTTGACCTAGAATCGGTACGTTTGTTAAAATTAATCGATAAATTAAATAAAGGTTTCGACTTTAACGATAAATCTTTACCCGATGGACCCTTAGAACTTTTTGCCGGGGCTGCCGTCGATGTGCAGTCAAAAAGTTGGTCCGGTCTTCAACGCCGTTTTGAGCGTAAAATCGAAGCAGGAGCGCAGTTTTTTCAAAGTCAATTAGTTACGGATTTCGAGTGCCTTGATAAGTTCATGCAGCAGGTGGCCTCCCTCGCCGATAAACCGGTTCTAGCGGGGATTTTTCTGTTAAAATCAGCTAAAAATGCCGTATTTTTAAATAAAAATGTGCCGGGGGTACAAATTCCCGACCAGATCATTCAAAGACTCGCCGATGCAGCCCATCCCCTCGAAGAAGGCATCAAAATCGCCGCCGAACAAATAAAATTAGCCCAGCAGTTATGTCAAGGTGTCCACATCATGGCGATTAAACGGGAGGATCTAGTCCCAAAAATTCTCGACGTGGCCGGTATCCCGCCAATACATAACTGAGATGAAAAGTCAATAGTTTTTATAAAAAATTAACTTTCATTTTGACTAGCGGTCTTTTGACAAGAATTCTACCCCTAACCTAGGATGGTAAGGCTCAAAGCATCTTCGGGGTTAAAAGCATGGATTCCAATCTAGGTCAAGAAAAAGAGAATAGTTGTGGTAATTCTGGGCGAAAATGGTTGTCTATCGGTATTGCTCCCACTGGTATAATTTCTATTGGCATTGTTCCCATGGGCGTTATTTCCATCGGTATTGTTCCTATGGGAATAGTTTCCATTGGAACCGTGGCCATGGGGACAATTGCGGCCGGTTTTGTTTCCATGGGACTTTTCAGTATTGGTAGCGTTGGGATGGGATTAAATAACGGCCATTTTTCCAATCTTAATTCTCCCCCTGCTGAATCTCCCCATAAACATCATCAGCATTAAAATCAAGATTTGACTAGCAATCATGAATTATTCCATCCGTGCTGCCGTTGCTACCGATGTCAAGGCTATTTTTGACTTAATTGTTGCCTTAGCAGCCTATCAAGAACTCAGCCATTTAATGACAGGAAATAGTCAAGCTTTAGGGGAGCATTTATTCGGAGAAAAACCCTACATCGAAGCATTGGTGGCGGAAGTAGAGGGTAAAATAGTCGGTTTTGCCCTATTTTTTGCTAACTATTCCACCTTTATAACTAAACCGGGGATTTACCTAGAAGATATCTTCGTTTTACCCGATTATCGTAGTCAAGGTATCGGGAAAGCTTTACTAATGGCTGTGGCTAAAATTGCCGTCGCTAGGGATGCAGGACTTTTAGAATGGACTGTCTTAGAGTGGAATCAACTGGCGATCGATTTTTATGGAAAAATGGGGGCTAAGGTCTTCAAAGAGTGGCAAATTTGTCGTCTCACCGGGACTGCTTTAACCGAATTGGGTAATAGCGATAAATAAGTCAGACCCGATGCAACAAGTTACACCGTCAAGCATGAAAATATTCTGATCCTAAATCCGGTTATTAAAAACTGATTATTTATTCCCCCTTTTGCAGGAGTTTCTTTCCTGATATGTGGCCTAGACTCAACGGATGGCCGTATTACTTCAGATCTGATTACTCAATCCAAGCTTTTGGGGGGTAGAACCCCCCAAACCCCCCGTTGGGGGCGTGGCGCCGCCCCCAAACCCCCCGCGCATTAGTTTTTCGGTGGGATGCTTACACGCAGCCGCTGACGCATCTGTAATAATTTGAGAGTCACTTCACTCGCAGGAGTGCCTCTCCTGATATGTAGCCTATACTCAACGGATTTAGTATGATTGACGAATTTGCCTTATTTCAGCTTCTATTTTCAAGTCAGGAGATAGGAGTCAGGAGATAGGAGATAGGAGATAGGAGATAGGAGATAGGAGATAGGAGATAGGAGATAGGAGACTTTTTTATTTATTCTCCCCACACCCCACACCCTACACCCTACACCCTACACCCCACACCCTACACCCCACACCCCACACCCTCTTTCAAGTCAGACCCTTTGTCGAGCCTGGAACTTTGTGATCGATCGAGACTCCTTGCTATACTATACCTCTGACACTGGCTTTCCTCATTGGTGCAGAATGCAACCCACAGACTCGAATAAATTTACCGAACAAGCTTGGGATTCGATCGTTAAATCGCAAGAAATTGCGCGACGCTTTAAAAATCAGACCTTAGAGGTGGAACACGTTATTATTGCCCTCCTAGAGCAGAATAACGGTCTAGCCACCCGGATTTTACAAAAAGCTAATATAGAAATTCCCCGACTGCAACAACAGCTAGAAGTCTTCACCAACCGACAGCCGAAAGTGGCCATCGTCGATCAATTATACCTAGGTCGTGGTCTCGATCTGCTGCTCGATCGAGCGGAAGCATCCCGGGAAAGTTGGCAAGATAAATTTATCTCCGTCGAACATCTTCTCGTCGGTTTTGCCGAAGATGAAAGGGTTGGCCGGAAATGTTTACGCACTTTCAATCTTGACCCCCAAGATTTAGAATTAGCCATCAAAGCTATTCGCGGTACTCAAAAGGTTACTGAACCCAATCAAGAGGAAAAATACGAAGCTTTAGATAAATATGGCCGGGATTTAACAGCAGCGGCCAAAGAAGGCAAATTAGACCCGGTTATCGGTCGTGATGAAGAAATTCGACGGGTGGTACAAGTCCTCTCGCGACGGTCGAAAAATAACCCGGTTTTAATCGGTGAACCGGGAGTAGGAAAAACCGCTATTGCTGAAGGATTGGCCCAAAGGATTGTTAACGGAGATGTTCCCGAATCTTTGAAAAATCGTCAGTTAATTTCCCTCGATATGGGAAGTTTAATCGCTGGGGCAAAATATCGAGGCGAATTTGAGGAAAGATTGCGGTCAGTCATGAAAGAAGTTACCCAATCAGAAGGGCGAATTATTCTCTTTATTGATGAACTACATACCGTCGTCGGTGCGGGTTCTAGGGAAGGGGGATCGATGGATGCGGGCAACCTATTAAAACCTATGTTAGCCCGGGGAGAATTGCGCTGTATTGGGGCGACAACTTTAGATGAATATCGCAATCATATTGAAAAAGACCCCCCTTTAGAAAGACGTTTTCAACAGGTTTATATTAAGGAACCTTCCGTGGAGGATACTATCTCAATTCTCCGGGGTTTAAAAGAACGTTATGAGGTGCATCATGGGGTGACAATTACCGATTCGGCCCTAGTGGCAGCAGCTACCTTATCCCATCGTTATATTAGCGATCGCTTTTTACCGGATAAAGCGATCGATTTAGTCGATGAAGCGGCGGCCAAATTAGAGGTAGAAAGTACCACTAAACCCGCCGATTTGGAAATGATAGATCGTCGCTTAATGCAGTTACAAATGGAAAAATTCTCCTTAGAAAAAGAGGAGAAAAAAGATCGAGCTTTTCAAGATCGTTTAGAAAGAATTATCGAAGAAATTGAGGAATTAGAAAGTAAACAAAAGCCCCTCGCTGACCAATGGCAAACGGAAAAACATATCGCCGAGGAAATTAAATTATTGCGAGAGGAAGAGGAACAATTGCGCCTACAGGTGGAACAGGCGGAACGAGCTTATGATCTCAATAAAGCGGCCCAATTAAAGTATGGCAAACTAGAAATTTTACAAGGGGAATTAGAAGTAAAAGAAAAAGAACTAGAAACGATTCAAGCGGCAGGTTCGACCCTGTTAAGACAACAGGTAACTGATGCCGATATTGCCGAAATAGTCGCCCGTTGGACGGGAATTCCCGTCAATCGTTTAATGGAATCGGAACGACAAAAATTATTAGAATTAGAGTCTCATTTACAGAAAAAAGTTGTCGGACAAAATGAAGCGGTCACGGCAGTAGCAGCGGCGATTCGACGAGCGCGCGCGGGAATGAAAGATCCCTCCCGTCCGATTGGTTCATTCCTATTTATGGGACCCACAGGAGTGGGTAAAACCGAGTTAGCGCGGGCCTTAGCGGGGTTACTGTTCGACTCCGAGGAAGCCATGGTTCGCATCGATATGTCGGAATACATGGAAAAACACGCGGTTTCGCGGTTAATCGGCGCGCCTCCGGGTTATGTGGGTTACGAGGAAGGGGGACAACTATCGGAAGCGGTGCGTCGTCGTCCCTATTCTGTGGTTTTATTGGATGAAGTGGAGAAAGCCCATCGCGATGTTTTTAACATTTTATTACAAGTGCTTGACGATGGGCGCATTACTGACTCTCAGGGGCGCGTGGTGGATTTTCGGAATACGATTATCGTCATGACCAGTAATATTGGCAGTGACCATATTTTAAATGTTTCCGAAGATGCCGATTATGAGGAGATGCGGAAACGGGTTTTAACAGCTTTGCGGAGTCATTTTCGTCCCGAATTTTTGAATCGTATCGACGATTTAATTATTTTCCATACCCTCAAAAAAGAAGAATTGCGTTACATTGTTCGTCTGCAATTACAGCGTCTGGAAAGATTATTAGCAGAACAAAAAATCAATCTAGAATTAACTGCGGCAGCAGAAGATCATATCGTTACTGTTGGTTACGATCCTACCTACGGTGCGCGGCCTTTAAAACGCGCTATCCAACGGGAGTTAGAGAATCCTTTAGCCACAAAAATTCTCGAACAAGCTTTTATGGAAGGGGATACGGTGGTGATTGATTGTCTGGATGAAGTGTTAAGTTTTAGCAAAAAGGAGCTAGAAAAGGAAGAGCAAACATTAGAATTAGCTGTGGTTAACCTCAGTTCGGATTAAACCCAGACAGGGGATATATTCCCCCTCTGCGGGTCAATTCAGCCAATATAAACAAAATTTTGCCCCAAAAGGCCTGGTGAATCTAGCTAAACAGGTTTTGCCTATTGCTGTAACTGATGACCACAGCTACTACAAAAGCGATCGGTTGCCGCTACTTTTGCCCCGCATTGACGACAAAATCGGACTTTGCTGACGGTTTTTGCGTCTCCCATACTCATTTTCATCTCTCCCATCTCCATTTCCATGGGGGCAAAATTCATCGACATATTGCCCATTTTCATCGGTTGCATCGGTTGCATCGGTTGCATTGGTTGCATCGGTGAGGAGGAGAAACTGGTAGTAGTGGTCGATTGAGAGGACTGAGAAACTCCAGAGGTATGAGGAGAGGAAAAACCGATACTGCTTCCTTGAATTTGGATTCTGTGGGGTCCGGTTTCAGTGATAATTTCAATAATTGCCCCTTGGGGAATTATCTCTATTTGGGGTTCTTTTGTCCAAACTCCCGTGGCAAAACTACTGCTAGACTGCTGTTGTTGTCCCACAGCACCACTAGCGAGGGTTACAATCGTCTGCGGCCCTTGATTATCGAGATAGAGACGTTGTCCTGTGGGTAATTCACTATAAATAGCCATATTTTTGACCGTGAAAAGTAAAAAGTAAAAACCTAGTTAACACCCCTGGGATCCAGTCTAGCGAGGATAGAAATATCAGAGGATTTTCTTAAGAATTTTATCGACAAAAAAAGGGTGGTTTTACCCACCCTCACCATGTCTCAAGAAAACAAACTTTTTAACGGACGCTACCGGCTAATTTATCGACCCGAATCGGTTTCATCAGGTACAATTTGAGGAATTGCCAAGCGTTAGAGGCGAAGATAGGCAATTTCTTCAGGAATTTAACCAGTGCGGGACTGTTTTCGCTATCGATCGCCCGTAATCCCTCGTTATTGCGAACACAAATCTCTAGGCGATCATAAAATTCAGGACTATCCACATCGAGAATAATCGGGAAGACGCGGCCGGCGGTTTCATTGGTCTTCTCGATCACATACTTATCGTACTCGCGAGCGTCCAAACCGAGAATGGCGTAGAAACCGGAGCGCTGAGTATCATTGAGGTACATCGTAGCGAAGACCGAAAGCAGGAAGAAACGACACCAGAGACGAGCGCGCCAATCATTAAGAATATCAGGCTGCGCACGCATGAGCGCATCGAAGAAGTCCCCGTGACGGTTTTCGTCTTGACACCAATTCTCAAAGAAGTTAAAAATCGGATAAACCCGATCTTCGGGATGTTGTTCGAGATGACGATAAATGGTGATATAGCGCCAGTAGCCGATTTTTTCGGAAAGATAGGTGGCGTAGAAGATAAATTTCGGTTTAAAGAAGGTGTAGTTACGGCTTTTGGTTAAAAATCCCAAGTCAAGGGAGAGGTTAAAATCCGATAAAGCCTTATTAAGGAACCCAGCGTGACGCGCTTCGTCCCGGGACATGAGGTTAAAGCATTCCGCGAGAACGGGATTTCTGTTTTTTAAACGTCTGCCGAGTTCTTTGTAGAGAAGAAAGCCGGAAAATTCGGCCGTGCAGGATCTTTCCAGAAATTCCACGAATAAACGGCGAGTTTCGCCATCAATGTGATCCCAAGAGCGCTCGAATTCTTGATTGCGAACGAAGTGATGCCGGTTATAATCGGTACGGAATTCCTCTAAAATCGCTTTCAGTTCTTCCTCGTTAGCGGCGATCGACATTTCCGCCATCGCTTCAAAATCAGTGGTGTAGAAGCGGGGAGTGAGGATCGTTTCTTTAGCGGGAACTTTTATACCCGGACGGATTTCCTCGAATTCTGGTTTTTGGATCGTGCTGACCATAGGGATTATTGGTTTTACTCTGGGATGATGATTGAGACGAGTAAAGGCTCTGAGATGATAATGACCAGCCGTGAAAAAACGGCTAGGATTCACTATAGCAAGCTCTCAGCCCTAGACTCTCTTCCTGTTCATTAAAAGTTACAACTCTTAATTAAGCTGTGTGAACAAACGCGGCTTTTTCGCTCCCAGTCTTGACAAATGTTCGGAGAGGTGGGGTGTGGGGTTTGTTCAGTGATCGGTAAACAGTCATCAGTAATCGGTGAACTGAGAAACCGTTTGTAAATTAATGTAAAAAGCTCGCCAAGTCAAGGTTTTGGCGATTTATAGAGCAAATGAACTAAAAACTCAGGATCTTTGTCAAGTAAGGACTTTGGCGATTTAAATCCCACATTCCGCACCCTAAGTGTCACAACGTCTCGAAAGAGGAAGGAGCGTGAGTCAAAATACTTATCTAGAGGAGTGAGTTGGCGGCAAGCTGCCGGCAACTAAGTCGAAAAATTC
>NZ_SFBZ01000176.1:0-33938 GCF_007095495.1 Microcystis sp. M_QC_C_20170808_M9Col
AACTTAAACTAATAAAACGGAGAGGCTATGGCTTTAGAAACTTTCGGAATTTTTGGGTTAGAAGTATGTTATCTTGGCATCTTGTCTGTTGATTTAGCATAAAGGGTAACGAAGAGCCAAAATAAGCAAGGTAGGGTTGATTCATAGTAGGGTTGATTCATGAATCAACCCAACCCCTGCTAGGGGTTGGGGGGTTGCCTTTTTCCTCGTCTCAACAGGTAATTTAAATACTTGACAGCATCAATGATTGACTGGACTCCCTATCTCGAATCTATCTCGGACTCGGAAAAGTACGCCCAGTGGGAGACATTTTACACCCTCACGGACGTAGAGGGAAAAACACGCCCAGCGAAAACTGCACCTTTGCTAAGGGATTTGTGGGTACAGACGATTGAAAAAGAACCACAAAACCGACAAGAAAGACCAGAAAAAACCGAAAGATTCACAGTTTTAGAAGGTTTACGCAAGTATGCCGCTAATCACGTTCATGTTCTTTTAAAAGGTCGTCCCGGTTCAGGAAAATCGACCGCTTTAGCCAGATTATTATTAGAAGAATCCGTAGCGGTGCAAAGCTTGCGCCTAAATCAACAAAATCAGGCTAAAATCATTCAAATTCCCATTCTCATCGAATTACGCTTGTATGAAACCTCAATTCTTGATTTAATTTTACAATTCCTGAAACGCCATAAATTAATTATTGATAGTAATACCCTAGAAAGTTGGCTGTTAGAAAATCAGAATTTTAGACCATTATTATTATTTGATGGTATCAATGAATTGCCCTCGGAAGCTGCGCGACAGAATTTAAAAAACTTTCGCCAGCAGTATGCAGAAATTTCGATGATTTTCACGACAAGGGATTTAGGCAGCGACGACTTAGATATTGAAAAAAAGCTGGAAATGCTCCCCCTGAGCGAAGCACAGATGCGGGATTTTGTCAAGGTCTATTTGCCCGAAAAAGGCGAAGAAATGCTTAAACAGTTGGGAAATCGTCTCAAGGAATTTGGCCAGACTCCTCTACTTTTGTGGATGCTTTGTTCAGTTTTTGATAATAATCAGAACAAAATTCCTGCTAATTTAGGCTTAGTTTTCCAGATTTTTACAGGAATTTATGACAAGAAATTAAAAGCAGATGTTCCTACTTACCAAGAATCGCGGGATTGGTGGCGAGAATTGCTGCAAGTGTTAGCTTGGAAAATGACCCAAGGGGAGTCAAAAACCGAGATTCAGGTGGCTATTTCCCGAACAGAAGCAGAGGAAGAATTAAGCAAATTTATCAAAAATAAAGGATTCCCAGAATATTACAGTAAGCAGTGGTTAAAGGATTTATTGAAATATCATCTAATTCACCTAGAAGGTAATGATAAAATTGCTTTTCGCCATCAACTGATTCAAGAGTATTACACGGCTGAGGAATTAAAGAAAAAGTTACCCCATCTCAGGGATGAGCAGTTACAGTGGGACTATTTAAATTATCTCAAATGGACGGAACCTATGGCGTTACTGTTGGGGTTATTGGATAATGAAACCCAAGCAAAACGGGTGGTTAAATTAGGGTTAGAGATTGATTTAAAATTAGGAGCGAGGTTAGCAGGAGAAGTCAACTTTAAGTTTCAAAAGCAGACAGTGGGGTTAGTGCTTGGGTTGGATGTACCGAAACGGTTTAAGGTGGAGTTATTGGGATTAACAAAGTCTAATCAAGTTGTTAATGAGTTAAGTCAAGCTTTAAAAGACTCTGATTGGGGTGTTCGTTGGAACGCAGCCGAGGCTTTGGGTAATATTGGCTCGGAAGCAGCTATTCCGGGGTTACTCAAGGCTTTAGAACACTCTGATGATGATGTTCGTATGCGCGCAGCCTTAGCTTTGAGTAAAATTGGCTCGGAAACAGCCATTGCGGAGTTACTCAAGGCTTTAGAACACTCTGATGATGTTCGTATGCGCGCAGCCTTAGCTTTGAGTAAAATTGGCTCGGAAACAGCCATTGCGGAGTTACTCAAGGCTTTAGTATGTTCGTAGTCACGCAGCCTTAGCTTTGGGTAAAATTGGCTCAGAAACAGCCATTACGGGGTTACTCAAGGCTTTAAAAGACTCTAATTCGATTGTTCGTATGTACGCAGCCAAGGCTTTGGGTAAAATTGGCACAGAAACAGCCATCCAGGAGTTACTCAAGGCTTTAGAAGACTCTGATGATTGGTCTGTTCGTAGGAACGCAGCCTTCGCCTTGGCTGAGATTGGCACAGAAACAGCCATTCCGGAGTTACTCAAGGCTTTAGAAGACTCTAATAAAGATGTTCGTATCAAAGCAGCCGAGGCTTTGGGTAAGATTGGCTCGGAAACAGCCATTGCGGGGTTACTCAAGGCTTTAGAAGACTCCTATTCGTATGTTCGTTGGAAGGCAGCCGAGGCTTTGGGTAACATTGGCTCAGAAACAGCCATTCCGGAGTTACTCAAGGCTTTAGAACACTCTGATGATGATGATCGTTGGAACGCAGCCGAGGCTTTGGGTAAGATTGGCTCGGAAACAGCGATTGCGGAGTTACTCAAGGCTTTAGAACACTCTGATGAGGATGTTCGTGGGAACGCAGCCTTAGCTTTGGGTAATATTGGCTCAGAAACAGCCATTACGGGGTTACTCAAGGCTTTAGAAGAATCTAATAAAGATGTTCGTTGGAAGGCAGCCTTCGCTTTAGGTAAGATTGGCTCAGAAACAGCCATTGCGGGGTTACTCAAGGCTTTAAAAGATTCTGATAGTCTTGTTCGTATGTACGCAGCCGAGGCTTTAGGTAAGATTGGCTCGGAAACAGCTATTCCGGGGTTACTCAAGGCTTTAGAATACTCTAATAAAGATGTTCGTAGGAAGGCAGCCGAGGCTTTGGGTAAAATTGGCTCAGAAGCGGCGATGACTGAACTTATCAAATGCCTGAAAAATCCTGATTTTGTCACATTAAATAATGGCGATACTCTCTCTCAAGCTAGAGAAGCACTAGACATAATTCAAAACAAACTTAAATACTATCACCCCCTCCCTGAATCTATTTCTTACTCCACTCAATCCCCAACCTCTGAAACCTCATCTATTACCTATGATTTAAGAGGAGCTACTATTGGCAATTTAGCTCATAATGTGCAAGGAAGCCAACAGAATTATCCCCAGCAACCTAATAACAATAACCCAGAGAAAAAATAACATGGTTCAGCAACTTAATAACACCCAAATCGCCATCAATACTTTATTGAATAAACTCAACGATTCTCTCCCCCAGATCCGCGCTAAAGCTGCCGAAGCTTTGGGCAAAATTGGCAATAGCAGCCTTGCCGACACCTTAGTATCCCATTTAATAGGAGAAAATGATCTTAATGTTCGCATAAATCTGATTCGAGCTTTAGGAGAAATTGGCAATGAATCCGCAATTCCTTATCTAGCTTCCTGCTTATCTGATACTAATCCCGATATTCGGATAATCACGGCGGAATCTCTCGGAAAAATTGGTAGTGAAAAAGCAATATCCTATCTCATTCAATCCCTACAAGATACGGAAGTAAAAGTTCGTGTCACAGCCACAATTGCTTTAGGTGAAATTGGACTAGAAGATGTTATTCCTGATCTAGTAAATGTTTGTTACGATGAAGATGATAGCGTTCGTTTCAGTGCTGTTGATGCCCTCGGTAAAATTGGCTCTCGTTATGCAGTAAACTGATATGAAATTGAGTACAGAATCCCTCGATTTAATTATCAGAACTCTTGCCAAAAGACTATTCACAGACAAGAACCCAAGTATTCGGATTAAAGCCGCTCAATCCTTATTTTGATCCCCCTAAATCCCCCTTGAAAAGGGGGAATTGAATTCGACGTATCGCTTTCATTCAGAGAAATGTTCTCAGTTTTGCCATTATGGATGCTATAATTAGGGCTTGCTGAATAAATGTGAAATGTAGGCAAGATAGGGGTTTTGTGGCTTTTCTTGCGAAACAGGTGCAAGATTTTGAGAGAATCGTGCTTCAAAACCTTGCGTCTTCATCGGCCCGCGTCCTGTAGGGGCGAAGCATTTGGGCATAACCTATCGGTGAAACCGGAGATTTTCTATCCGAATGCTTCGCCCGTACTTTTTGCCGCAAACCCTAATTCTCATCAGTAATCTTCAATCTTTTAATCCTATGTCAGAAACTCCTAAATATGACCTTCGTGGAGCAAATATTGCTAACTTTGCCGATACGGTGCAAGGAGATCAAAAAGCAGTTCAACATAATTACGCCACACCCCAAAATTTAGCTGAAGCCGCCCAAGAAATCCAACAACTTATCAGCCAACTTACCCAAACTTATCCCACTAATACCGAAATTGAAAAACAAACTTTTGTCGCACAAGTTGACGCAGAAATCAAGAAAAATTCTCGCTTAAGAAGCATTTTAATCACGGGAGGAATTGAATTAATTAAAGTTCTCTGTCCTCCCCTCGGTATTCCCATTGAAATGGGTAAAAAATGGCTAGAAACTGCTAATTTAAGTGAGTAAACCTAGAGGTTTAATAATCTTCTAATGATACAAATCCCGAAGTCCGCCGCTGATGCGTTTCATTTTTGAATTAGCACAATTATAACCATAAGTCAAGCTTTTTTGATGATAATTAACTTTTTTGTTGGTGATATTTTGACCTTGTTCTGGTATTGGAGATAACCAGTATTTCTATTCTAATAAAGCATCTTTAATTGTTGTTAAAACTTTGCTATCTTTGACCATCCAAGCATGGAGCAATACGGGAATCGAAATTTCTTTACCCACCGATAAACGGGAACTATGGGCAGGAAATATCATTAAATCGTAGGGAGTCCAGATAATTGTGGTTTTAATTTTATTTAAAATTTGTTGACAATCTTGATTTAAATCCTCTAGAAATTGACTCCCGGGCTGCATTTGTCTAATCCCATCTAAGGGTAAACTATACGCGGTTAACGTGCCTCGATTCGGAGCAGAAATATTTAGGTAACGTTGCACTCTTTCCACTCCTCCCAATCTTTGCAGGTAGTAGCGGGTAATTAATCCTCCCATACTAAACCCAATCAGATCTACTTTCTGCTCTTTAGCAAAGTTTTTCTCGATATAATTGTCCACCTGACCGGCTAAAACTTCTAACTTTTTGTAACCATGATTGGGAATTAGATTAAAACTATGCACCTGCCAACCATGATAGTTTAAATACTCGCTCATCGGTTTAAAAACAGCAGTAGTGTCCAGAAAACCATGCACCAAAACAACGGGATTCATAGATGAGATTTTATCCTTAAATTCTGAATCTATTCTAACGAATGATCGGGGTAATGAGCGAAAAATTTTGGGGAAGAGCCTATCTACTAGGTACGGCTACCGGCAACTTCTAAGGATTAGGGAAAAAACCAAAAAGTTTAGCGGCACCTCCTAAAATAGCGACCACCAATGCTATCAGAATCCCTCGATTGGTGAATTCCTGATAGGCAACCCTTGCAGTTAATCCATTGATTTTTTCGTCTAAAGCTTTAATATCTCCCTTGAGTTCGGCCTGTCCTATTTCTACTTTAGTTAACCGGTCTTCTACCTTGTCAAATCTCTCATCAATACGGTTTTCCAGAGAGTCGATTTTCTCATCAATACGTTTTTCCAGAGAGTCGATTTTCTCGTCAATACGTTTTTCCAGAGAGTCGATTTTCTCGTCAAGGCGTTTTTCCAGAGAGTCGATTTTCCCCTCAATCCTTGTCAGGACAGCTTCTAGGGAATAAGTGACAGTTTCGTTAGACATTTTAAGCAACTCCAAAAGTCAAATCTTCAGGGGTAAATACTGGAGGCTATATTTTACGGAAAAATCAGGGGTCTATAGGCGGACACGGATTCCCATTATAAGAAAATTATAAGTCAAGACTTGAGTTTTTGTCAAGCTTTTTTTTGACGGCAATCAATGGCAAGAATTTCGGGGAAGTATTTAGCCACCGATGCCTAACCGTCCCGCTAAACTAGGGCTTAAAGGAATCAGAGTCGCCAACATTAAAAAGAGTAGTAATAAACCCCAACCGGCGCGGGTGTCATCGGGTTCGGTTAACTCGTTTAAACTAGGTCTTTCCAACTCTCTTTGTAAAAAAGCGACTAAAATTGTCCAATAGAGAGGAATCGGATTACTGGGATTAACTAAGGAAATAATGCCCAAAATGACCAAAGTGGCCACAGTGGTGCGGCGGGCAATTTTGCGACCATAAATAGCCTGAACAATTCTGCCACCATCTAACTGTCCAGCAGGCAGTAAATTAAGGGCGGTAATCACCAATCCTAACCAACCGATAACAGTTAAAGGATGCACGGAGATAACGGCATTTTGTAACTCGTCGCCCAGAACTATCCGCGCTAAAAAACTCACTAAAATTGAACTTTGGAAAAAGGTACTAGGGATTTGAAAAAGGCTGGCCGAATTAGATAAAGTCAGTCCAACGATTAACAAGATTAAAGAAACCAAACCTCCCAAAGCAGGACCAGCGAAAGCTATATCAAATAGGACACTGCGGTTAGGTAATAAAGATTCAAAACGAGTAATCGCCCCAAAAGAACCAATCTGCCAAGTGGGAAGAAAATAGGGTAAACTGAGACGAACATTATGGCGTTTAGCGATAATTAGATGACCGATTTCGTGGGCAATTAATACCGACCATAAACCCAAACTCAGGGGAATTGCTTCTCGATATCTCTGCCAATTACTAAACAAATCAAAACCTAATAAAATTCCAGCCGCTTCTAAGCTAGTGACAATGGTGGCTACTAACAAAACTAAAGAGAGATTTTTTTGAGCAAGAGTGGCAGGACTAGGATCGTTAGTTTTGGGAAGGATAATTACCACAGGTTTTTCCTCGGTTCCTTCCACCAGAAATAAACGATATTTATCGCCAAAATTATTACTTAATTTCTGGGTTAAGCGCGAGTGAACTAGATCCGGTTCTCCCCGTAAATTGCCTTTAAAAATTGCCCCTTCCTGAAAAGAGATAGTTTCGGTGGCAAAAAAAGTATCTATCCCAAAAATACTCTGAATAACTTTTAAATCCTCTTCGGGAATTGGCATCACATCCGGCACAATTGCTGTCACCGCTGCCGGGATTTCTAGAGGAGTAACGGACTGGCTAACTGCCTGGTTAACTTTCGGTTCAATTATCTGATTGGTTTTGAGTAAGCGTAAACGGTTGCCCAAATAAATATAGATAATGGTGGAAGCAACCAGTAAAAAGAGAATTACCGCTAGATTGAGATAAATTCCCGCCGCAAATAGCCCGAAAAAAATTAACCAAGGAGCAATTAGTACCAAGGATTGTAACCAAGGTAAAATTCCCAGTTGGCCGTAGGGTTTAGCTCGATAAAAACTCCAAGTCAAGATAGCACCAGCGACGAGGAAAATAACAGCGATCGCAGCAATTTCCGAAGAAATATTAACCATAGGAAAGTCAAAATCAATAGGTTTTTATCAATCAATTTGATTATAAGCTTGCAGGGCAGCCCGTAATTGACCCCGATGCTTTTGTAACAATTCTTGTCCTGGGGCCGCCGAAAGTCCCGTTTTCTGCATTAACAAAGCCAGTTTAACCCGGCGGCCACTTTTTTCCAGTAAAATAGCCGCTTCCTCGCGACTAACATCGGTAAGGTGGCAGATAATTCGCAGGGCGCGGTCATGGAGTTTATGATTAGTAACTGCCACATCGACCATCTGGTTGCCGTAAACCTTGCCTAACATGACCATTGTCCCTGTGGAAAGGATATTTAAAGCCATTTTCGTCACCGTTCCCGCTTTCAGACGGGTGGAGCCGGCCAGAAGTTCTGGTCCAGTCAATAACCGGATATCCACATCCACCGCGATCTCCACCTGTTCGGCGGGGACACAACTAATAGCAATCGTCGTCGCACCCCGCTGTTTTGCCGCCCGTAAAGCCCCATGAACGTAGGGGGTTGTCCCCCCGGCGGTAATCCCCACTACCACGTCTAATTCGTGAATTTCTCGCTGGGCAATAATCGCCGCCCCATCTTCCGCTTTATCCTCCAAATCTTCGGAACTACGCACCAGCGCCGCCGCTCCACCGGCGATAATTCCCTGTACCAATTCCGGGGGAGTGCAGAAGGTGGGGGGACATTCGGCCGCGTCCAAAACCCCCAGCCGGCCACTGGTTCCTGCTCCAATGTAAAAGAGTCTGCCACCTTTGGCCAGAGCTTGACTGGTCAGGGAGATTGCTAGGGCCAATTCTTGCCGGGCCATGGCGATCGCTTTTAGGGTTTGGGCATCCTCGCGATTGAAGAGATCCACCAATTCGAGCGGGTTTAATTGGTCTAAATTTAGGCTGTTTGGGTTAATTTGTTCGGTTAACAGGTGTCCTCTGCTTTCCCACTGTTCCATAACGGTTTAATTGAGCTTTTTGTAAGATTATTTTTAGTATATAGCGAATCGGTGGGCTAAAAGCTTGACAATTGCACCCTAGATATTAGATAATAGTAAATTGTGTCAATTCCTGCTCGGATCAGGTGAAGACATTAGCACAAAAGCTGGAATTTTTTTCAGCTACCTGTACGGCAAAACGAGCGCAGAAAATTTATGAGTTACGCGATTATTGAGACCGGTGGCAAACAGATTCGGGTGGAACCAGGTCGCTATTACGATATCGAACTTCTTCCCGTCGATGAACAAAGTACCCATACCATCGACAAAGTGCTATTAATCCATGATGAGGATGATATTAGCATCGGTCAGCCCTTTATCGAAGGGGCCACCGTCGAAGGCACTGTCATGCAACATCGTCGGGGCAAAAAAGTTATTGTTTATAAAATGCGCCCGAAAAAGAAAACCCGTAAAAAACGCGGTCATCGTCAAGAAATTACCCGTTTTATGATTGATTCAATCAATTATAACGGTAAAACCCTAGTCGCCACTGCTGCTACCTCCGTCGCTGAAGTTGTAGAAGATAGTAGCGATGAAGAAGAATAACTTTTAGAATCAAAAAAGCATTTGGAGAGAAATTATGGCTCATAAGAAAGGTACGGGTAGTACCCGCAACGGACGCGATTCTCGTTCCCAGAGACTAGGCGTTAAGCGCTACGGTGGTCAAGTGGTAAAAGCGGGAAATATTCTCATCCGTCAACGGGGTACTAAAGTTCACCCGGGTAAAAATGTTGGTCGTGGTGGCGATGATACTTTATTCGCTTTAATTGATGGTGTGGTCAAATTTGAATACAAGGATAAAAGTCGCCGTCAAGTTAGCGTTTATCCTGCTGAAGTTAGCGCCAGTTAATCGACTCTCTCGACATCATGGTGTCAATTGCGCCCCGACATTACTACATATTAGTTGTTCTGTGGGGGCGTAGGACTCAAGCACTCCTCACCCCCGCTACTCTTGGTGCAGCTTCAAACCTCAAGGGCAAACTAAAACCCTCCCAATCCAGCGAAAAAGAAACCACAAAAGTAGGCTAAATTGCCCGATAAATATGACAAATGCCCCGCAACTATTCCGGGTCTGTTTCCCTTGACAATACTTCTTGTAGTTGTGGTACTAAGGTCGGCAAATCTTCTCGAATTGTTGCCCAAATTCTACTTAAATTAACTTGAAAATATTCGTGAGTTGCAACATTTCTCATTCCTGCCATTAAACGCCAAGGAATCAGAGGATAGCGAGACTGAATTTCCTTCGGTATATTTCTAGTTGCTTCTCCGATAATAATAAAATCATAGAGAACCGCTTTGATATTTGTTTGATTCTTGGCAAATTCCTCAAACGTCATTGCCTTTGTTTGCTGTTCAATTTCACTGATAGATTCTAAAATGTCTTGAAGGCGAAGTCGCCAATCTCTAGAAGGCATTGATCAGATCCTCAAGCACAGGTTCCCGTAAATGTTCTCTTAAGGCATCCTGAGTTCCTAAATCCACAGAGCATCCCAGAATATCTTCTAAATAATACTGTACTTGCAGAAGTTGAAAAAAACCACCTTGTCGATCGAATTCTACTAACAAATCTACATCACTATCGGCATCAGCTTCATCCCTGGCTACTGAACCAAATAAAGACAAAGATTTCACCCCTAGTTTTTGTAACTGTTCTCGGTGTGCCTCTAGAATTGCCAGCACCTCGTCCCGTTTCATCTGGTGTGTCTTTGAACCTGCCATCAATATTATAGCTTTGTCGGTGCAACCCTTAAACTGAAGCTGAAATCTTCCAAATCTACAAAACAAACTAATCACTGAAAACTCACATCTGATCACTGATCACTGATCACTGATTAAGCTGTAGCTTCTAAAAATACGCCTAAATTGCGGAATTTTTGATAACGAGATTCGCGCCGTTGTTGGGGTGTTAACAAAGATAAAGCCTCTAAATTTTCACTAATAGCGGCTTTTAAATTGGCTGCCGCTTTAATCGGATCAGCATGGGCTCCTCTGGAGGGTTCAGAAATGATCTGATCGATAATATTTAACTCTTTCAAATCTTTTGAGGTAATTTTGAGGGCAACTGCTGCTTTATCGGATTTTTTGGCATCTTTCCAGAGAATGGCGGCACAAGCTTCGGGAGTCGCCACGGTATAGACAGAATGCTCTAACATTAACAGGCGATCGCCGACACCAATGCCCAAAGCGCCGCCCGAACCACCTTCGCCAATAACAGTACAAATGATCGGCACATCTAAACGGAACATCTCCCGGAGGTTATAGGCGATCGCTTCTCCTTGACCTAATTTTTCCGCTTCCACCCCCGCCCAGGCGCCGGGGGTATCAATAAAGGTTAAAATTGGCTGATTAAACTGATGGGCGTGTTCCATTAAACGCATGGCTTTACGATAACCCCCGGGGGCAGCCATGCCGAAATTTCTAGCCACATTATCCTTAGTATCCCGGCCTTTTTGATGCCCGATAATCACCACGGGACGACCGTTAAAACGGGCAACACCACCCACAAGAGCGGGATCGTCGTAACCACCGCGATCACCGTGTAACTCGAACCATTCATCGGTGATTGCTTGAATATAGTCTAGGGTACTGGGGCGCCGGGGATGACGGGCTAATTGTAGCCTTTGGGAAGGGGTGAGATTGCTAAAAATTTCACGACGTAATTGATTAGCTCGTTCGTCTAGTTGACTAATTTGTTCCGAGACATCTACGCCATTTTCTTGGGCTAATTCTTTAATCTGTTCGATGCGAGATTCTAATTCGTAGAGGGGTTTCTCAAAATCTAGGAGAAAAATCTTTTTCTCGGTAGTCTCGTTTTTAGTCATAGGTTAGTGGCTAGAAGTTTACTTGAAGCTAAGTAGGTAGGCGTTAAAAATTATCAAATACCCCCCTTGTCAAGGGGGGATTAAGGGGGGATCCCCCCGCCTATCGGCACCCCCCTTATCAAGGGGGGCAGGGGGGATCAGAGGCAAAATCTATCTTCAATTTAATTATAACTACTTACTTAATCTTTTCTAGCTTACCGTTTTTCAGCGATCGATTATCGGCAGCTTCGGGATTACCCGGAGATAATTCCAGATTATCGATCGAATTTTGTCAATTGTTGTATAATGATAGATCGTGCCTTTTTCACCCCAAGGAGGATTAGTTATGGCAGGAAGTGAACTAAAAGCGGATCTATGGGTTAACGAATATATTACCCCCTGGGACATTTATAGTCATGGGGTTTCGCGGATTTTAGCCTACAAAAAAACCGCTTTTCAGGAGATGTATATTGTTGAATCGGGGGCCTATGGAAAAGCCTTGGTACTGGATGGGAAATGGCAATCTTGTACGGGGGATGAATTTATTTATCATGAAGCATTAGTGCAACCGGCAATGATTGCCCACCAAGAACCAAAAACTGCTTTAATTTTGGGAGGTGGTGAAGGTGCGACAACGCGGGAGTTATTGCGTTGGAAAACAATCGAAAAAGTGATGATGATCGATATCGATGGGGATGTGGTAGAAGCTTGTAAGGAACATCTTCCCGAAATGCACCAAGGCACTTTTGATGATCCTCGTTTTGAGTTAGTTGTGGCCGATGCTTTAGAGGTTTTAGACACCACTAACGATCAATGGGATATTATTATCTCCGATCTGGTTGATCCCATCGAAGAGGGTCCTTCTTTCCCCCTATTCACGAAAGAATACTTTGAAAAACTACAAAGAGTTTTGGCCGAAAATGGCATTGTGGTTGTCCAATCTGGCCCGGTTTCTCCTCCTTCGGTGATGTATCATGCGCGTTTGGTGAATACTTTAAAAGCAGTTTTTCCCTACGTTCATTCCTATTGCGCTCCCACTCCTAGTTATGGTTCCCCTTGGGGTTTTACTCTCTGTGCTAATCATCCTTTAAATACTCGTCCCGATCCGGACGTGGTAGATGAATTAATCAGCGATACAACTACGGGAGGATTACGTTTAATTGATGGCATGAGTTTACTAGGAATGTTACAAACTCCTCTCTATATTCGTCAAGCAATCGCACAAAATACGGAAGTTTATACCCTGGCAAAACCCCCGAAATTCTTCGGTCAAGGAGTAATCAGTAATCAGTAATCAGTTATCAGTTATCAGTTATCAGCTATCAGTAAATAAGGGTTATAACTAGAAATCGATCGAGTCTTCATGATTAAGAATTGTTTGCAGTATTTCTAGGGGAACAGTAGCAAAGTATTGCTGGAGAAAGTTCTCTAGAGCTACCGCTTCTAGAAATTGCTCAATCTTATTAATTTTTGCCTCATGATTGACTAATTCAAAGGATAAATTTTCTTGATTTTTCTTGACTTTAAAGCCATTTTCTGCTAGGGAAATTAATCCTAATTCTAGGGTATGATAACTGAGGTTTAAGCGGTTTTGTAATTGTTGACAGGAAATGCTGGTTTTAGTTCTAGCTAAATATTTCCCGATCCCGACAAGGTTTATCCATGTGGTGTGAGCGGATTTTTTCAAAGGACTAGCATAGGCAAGAACTAACTTTTTATCCCGTAAAATTGCCTGTTGATATTCCCTAGAAAGTTTTGTCCAATCCCGGGGACATTCCCAGAGAAAAAGGGGATTTAATTGGCTAACTTCTTGACTAATTTCTCGATGGCGATTGTCGATTAAAAAATCTTTTTTATTGCTATAGGTTAGGGATTCTTGTTGATAGGGATGCAAGGCAATTAAGCGCACTTCATAGCGATTTTTGTAGGTATTAAAATCTAATTCGACTACGGCATCATAACGGGTATCGGCAGCAATTTCGTCTTTGTGATGACCCCACCACATACCGGGGAAACCCCGCTCGATTGAACTATCCCAGATCTCAAAAGTTGTCCGGGGATAAGCAATTTTTCTGCCTTTGAAATCCTCAAGATTTTTATGCCAAAGATTGTGAAAATAACAATTTTGAATTAATAGCTTCGGTGTCGGATTACCCATCCCGCAGGGTTCTAGTAATTTTAATTCTCGAAATAGACTTTTTCCCAATTGGGAAACCGTCACCACCGCAGCCACTTCTATCTCGGAAGAAAGGGAAGTTAAATCAATTCCTGTGCGTCGCAACTGTTGATTAATCCCCTCAATAAATAGGGGTAAATTTTCTATAGTTAAACTTAAACCTGCGGCCAAAGGATGACCACCAAAACGATGTAAAAGATGGGATTGAGAGGATACTAATTGATAAAGATCGATCTCGCGAATTGACCGAGCGGAACCCTTAGCAAAAGGTGGTTCACTGGTACTTAATAAAATTGTCGGTCGCTGGTATTCTTGGGCGATTTGTCCCGCAACTAATCCTAAAATTCCCGCCATCCATTGGGGATCATCTAAAATAATTACATTAGTGGTGGAAAGATCAATTCTTTCTAGTTTTTTCTGAACTTGTTTAATAATATCCCGTTGGATTTCTTGGCGACGAATATTGGCCAATTCCGCTTGTTCAGCTAATTCTTGACAACGTTTTTCATCTTCACTGGTAAGTAATTCTACACAAAATCTGGCATCGCCATAAATGCGACTGACGGCATTAATGCGCGGTCCAATACCGAAGGATATATCCAGGGGTCTATCTCCGGTTTTGTTACATAAATCCAGTAATTTTTTAACTCCCAAACGCTGAGTATTTTGCAGTTTTTTAAGACCTTTTTGGGCTAAATAACGACATTCTCCCGTCAATTTGACTAAATCGGCAATTAAACCAATCGCAACTAAATCGAGTAAATTTTCTAGGGGTTTTCTGGGAATATCTCCTAGGGTTAAATACATCGCTTCCACTAATTTATAAGCAACGGCAACCCCAGAAAGATGATAGAAAGGATGGGTTTCCACAAAGTAGCGGGGATTAATCAGGGCAATCACCTCGGGGCGCTCGTCGGGTAGGGTATGATGATCGGTGATGATAATATCGATTCCTAGACTGTTTGCATAGTCAATTTCGGCGATATTCGTGCTTCCCGTGTCACAGGTGACGATTAAACTGGTTCCTTGATGCGCTAGTTTCTCGATACCGGGACAATTGAGGCCGTGGGATTCTTTTTGGCGATCGGGTATGTAATAATCTAACTGTTGATCAGCTGGGAAAAACTGCCCCAATCCTTCCCAGAGGACAGTGGTAGCGGTGACACCATCGGCATCGAAATCCCCCCAAATAGTCACTTTTTCGCCTTTATTTAGGGCTTTTTCCAGTCTTTTGACGGCAAAGTTCATTTCTTGCCCAAAATCAAAGGGAGTTTTTGACTGATAAGCTTTCTCATCCAGAAACGTCCCCAGAGTCGCCATATCCCGGACACCGCGATGCCATAATATTTGTGCCACGACGCTGCCATCCGACTCTGGGGTGTAGTCTTGGACTATTTTTAAAAACTCTTGGGGAAGCTCTACCGATGGGGGAATTTGCCAGCTAGACACGGGATATCAAGGAAAAAGTAAAAAAGGTGGCAGTTTTTGTGATTTTCCCTATCTCCATTTAGGGCTTGCTGAATAAATGTGAAATGTAGGCAAGGTAAGGGTTTTGTGGCTTTACGAGCGAAACAGGTGCAAGATTTTGAGAGAATCGTGCTTCAAAACCTTGCGTCTTCATCAGCCCGCGTCCTGTAGGGGCGAAGCATTCGGACAATAACCTATCGGTGAAACCGTAGATTTTCTATCCGAATGCTTCGCCCGTACTTTTTCAGCAAACCCCATTTAGCCACCACTAACGGGGGGAATTAAAACTATCTCATCGCCATTTTCGAGGATTTTCTCTCCCGAAACAAACTGAAGATTAACTCCAAAACGAGTAACATCCCGCCATCTTTCTAATTGAGGATAGGGGGCTATAATATAGTTTAACACTTCTGTAACGGAAGTGTGGGCAGGAAATTCGAGGTTTAATTGTGAAGTTTGATAGACTTCTTGATAAATAGCAAATAGTTTGACTGTGATCGTAATCTTTTCCATCTTTACATCAATATTTTTCCTAGGATAATAACATTAATTGAGAACCCTGTTCGGTTTTGCGGACTTCGATGCGATGTTGAAAAGCTTCTTTAAATTGGGGCATATGGGTGACAGTCAAAATACAGGCAAAATCAGCGGATATAGCGTTAATTGCCGCAATTAAGCGATCGCATCCTTCCGCATCCTGAGTTCCGAATCCTTCGTCAACAATGAGCATTTGTAGGGCTGTTCCGGCTCTTTGTGCCAATAATCTCGCTAAAGCTAATCGAATCGAGAAATTAATCCGAAAAGCTTCCCCTCCTGAATAGGTTTCGTAGGGACGAGATCCCCTGGTATCACCAATAATAATATCTAAAGTATCGATTAACTTTTGTCGCTGTTTCTTCGTACCTTTACCACTTTTTTGGGTTAAAAACTGCACATGAAATTGATTACCAGTTAAGCGAGCTAAGATATGATTAGTTTGTGCTTCCAACTCTGGTAAAACATTTTCAATCATCAGAGTTTGTAAACCATTTTTGCCAAAAGCTATGGCTAACTCTTTATAAACTGTATATTGTTTTTTCACTTTAGCTAAATCGCCCTCTTTTTCTGTCAGTTGTTTACCTAAAGTTTCCAGTTGATGTAACTTCTCCTCAACCCGACCTTTTTGGGAGAGCAATCCATCAATTATCTGTCTTCGCTGTTGAATATTGGTCGATAATGCGGCTATTTCTTGGCGATAGTCAGTCAAAGTACCAATCTTTTGACTAATATTTGCTAACTCCTGATTTATCTTCTGGCGATCCTGATTTCGCAGCTGTAATCTTTGCTCAATGTCAGCAATTTTAGCAGCTATTTCTGGATAATTTTTTTCTGCTTGTTGCCAATCTTGATACTGTAATCTTACCCCCTGTAATTGTCGGATCAGATTTTGAATATTCTGATGTTCACTGCGATCATAATTTAAGTTTTGAATAAACTTTTCTAAGCGTTCAACTTCCTGTTTAAGTGGGGAGTTTTGACCTAGTTCTTGCTTCTCTTGTTCTAGTCTAGCTAATTGATTAATTAAATTAGGTTTCTCGGCCTTGATATTAGCTAAACGACGGTTTGCTTGCTTAAGTTCTGATTCTTGAATTTCTGCCCAACGCCATCTTTTTTCTTCTCCTCTGACTAAAGCATGACTTTGTTCATCATAGTTTAAAAAGGCGATTTCTTGATTGACAATTTGTAATTCTTGCTGTAATTCTAGGGCATAATTGCCACTGCTTAAAAGTGCTTCTAACTCGACAAGTATCTCCTCGGTTTTCTCTAGTTCTATTTCCTTTTCTTCAATAGTTTCTAACTTGACTTCCAACTGCACATATTTTTGTTGTAGATTCGATCTTGCTGGCAATTCTTGTTTAATTTGGGCTAATTCCTCCCGTAAACGTTTTAAATCTCGATCGCAGTCTGCCATCCTTTCCTGTAGGGACCAGATTTGCTCTTGAATTTGTTCTTGATGTTGATGGGTTTTCCTGATTACTTGATGACGGTGATGACTGTCTAAATTCTGTTCACACAGAGGACAAACCGAATCGGGAATATTTAATTTTTCCAATTTATCAGTTAACTCTAAAAGTTGTTCTTCATATCTTTTCTGTTGCTCCAATAAACTTTTTTTATCCACTTGTTTAAGAGTTTCTTTTTCTTCAACTCGTTCACAATAGGTTTGTTTTTTATCTAGTTCCTTAATTCGTTTGGCTAAATTGAGAGCTTCCTCTCTTAGTAGAGGAATACGAGCGATTTCTGTCTCTAATTGTTGCCGATTTCTTTGCAGTTGTTCCCAACGAGCATTGATCTTAGCTTTTTCCCGTTCCAACTGCATATTTAAATCAGCTTTTCGGCTATTTAAAGGAGCATATTTTAAAGCTAATCTATCCAATTCCTGAAGACGTTGACGATGATAATTTAATTTCTCTAATCCTGCTTGAATATCCCCCGCTTGCTCGATAATTTTTTGAGTTTCTTGTTCCTGTCTTCCCAATTCTTCTAAACGAGCGCTCGTTTGTTGGATGGGAAGGGTAAATTCGTTAATTTTTTGCTGTAATTTCTGTTCTAATTGTTGTTTATCATACTGGGCCTGTTGCCAAGCTTGTAATTGACTTGACAAACTGGCCTCTTTCTGGTCTAAATTGATTAGGCGCTCGTGTGCAGTAATAATGTCATTTTTGCGATGAAGAATAGTCCTTATTTGATTTAATTGATTGTCTAGACTAACTTTTTCCCGGTCTAATCTCTCGATTTCTGCTAATAAAGCTCGCTCCTGTTCTCTTTGCCACTGCAGCTGTTTTTCCCAATTCTGACGCTGATTTTCTTCCCCCTGTAGTTGCTGTAAACGCCGATTATTTACCTCTTGTTCTTGATTAATTTGGTTAATTTGGGTGCTTAACTCTTGCAGCTGTTGCTGATAAGAATTTTTCTCCTGAAGACGGAGTTTGATAGTTTCTACTTGCTGCTCGATCTGGAGGGACTGTCCATCAAATTGTTTCGATATATCCTTGGCTTTATTTGCTAAAATTTCATAGCGATCGAGTTGTAATAATTCTGCTAAAATCTGTTTACGACCACTGGGAGGCTGTTTCATAAACTCGTCCGCTTGTCCCTGTCGTAAATAAGCAGAATTAATGAAAGTTTTATGGTCTATTTTCAGATAAGTATTAATCTGTGCTTGGGTATCTTTAATACTTTTACCCGATAAAGGACGAAAACTCTGATCATTAATCACCTGAAAATCTAAACCAGAAGCTTTCCCTCCCCGGTGACGACTACGGATAATTTTATAGATTTCTCCCCCATAACTAAACTCGAAATCTACCCGCGCATAATCGCTGCCCGCATGAATCACATCATCAGCAATCGAGGTGCGACTTTCTCCCCAAATTGCCCAAGTAATTGCTTCGAGTAAAGAGGATTTTCCCGCACCATTGGCACCACAAATACAGGCAGTATGTAATCCGCGAAAATCTAGCACTGCCTCGCGATAACTGAGAAAATTTTTCAGGGTTAATTGTAGGGGAATCATAAGCTGGGAAGTGGGGAAGTGGGGAAGTGGGGAGAATGCAGTACAAGGCATAATTAGCGGAAATTCTGTCACTCAGCCTCAGGAAAATATTATTATCAAATAGATATTTAGCCATTAGTCATAGATAGTTTCACGCCCTAAAGCTTCATCAGGTAATCCGGGGGTATCCTTGGGTTGACTTTCCAGAAATTTTAGCCAATCTTCTGCTTTTTCTTGGGAGGTCATCTCTGCAATTTTTGGCGAAGTTATCTGAGTTAGAAATTGGCTGAAGTTTAAGACTTCTTGTTGTTTTTCTAAAGGAAGTTTTCGCAAGTTTTCGATAACGGCTTGTTCAATATTCATCGAAATTCAGCTTGTCGATTAATCGGCGTACTAAAAAGCATCAATGTCTTCAATACCTGCCGTTTCCCCATTATATCACCCCCCCGCTCTGGCACTGACCAAATCCCCCCACTTGGCTGGGATATTATTCCTACGCAAGTCCCTAACCGCTCAGGGTCCCTCGATTTGCTACTCTAAAGGAAAGATAACCGATTCTTAAGACCAAATCTATGAGCATTCCCGAAATTAGCGTCCATGAACTCGCTCTCCGTTTAGCCGATCATGATCCTAATTTACAACTTATTGATGTGCGCGAACCGGAGGAAGTTGCCATGGCATCTGTAGCCAATTTTACCATTTTACCCTTGAGTCAATACCGAGAATGGTCGCCCACTATTGCCAGCCAATTCAACCCCCAAGCGGAAACCCTGGTTATCTGTCACCATGGCATGAGATCCCTGCAAATGTGCCAATGGCTACAAAGTCAGGGTTTTACTAATGTTAAAAATATTAACGGCGGCATCGATGCTTATGCCCTCCTCGTCGATCCTAATATTCCCCGTTACTAATTTTGATCGCCTCCATCGGGAAAAGAGAGGGGTAAACTATCCCCTTTCTCCCCACGGAGGACTGATAACTGACTACTGATAACTGATAACTGATAACTGATAACTGATTAAGCGTTATACTGTCTAAAAAAATGTTATAAATCTTGTGTTAAGATTATCCCCCTATGTCCGCTAGAACCCATCTCAGCGATCGCTATCAACATATCTTAAAGGCGACAATCCAACATTATATCGCCACGGCCGAACCGGTTGGCTCGAAAACTCTACTCGATGAGTACAAGTTTACTGTTAGTTCCGCCACGATTCGCAATGCTCTCGGTAAACTAGAAAAAGAAGGTTTACTCTATCAACCCCACACTTCCTCCGGACGCATTCCCTCCGATTGGGGTTATCGTCTCTACGTCGATGAGTTGATGACTCCCGATGACCGTATCGGCGAAAAAATCGGCTATTATTTGCATCAAAAGGCTAAATCTCCCGCTTGGAGTCTCGAAAGTCTGCTGCAACGGGCCACCCAACTTTTAGCCGGTTTAAGCGGTTATATCGCTATCGTTACCCTCCCCCACACCCTCACCAATACCCTGCGTCATCTGCAATTAGTCCCCGTCTCGGACCGGCAGATTATGTTAATTATTGTTACAGATAGTTTACAAACGCGCTCGGTTATGATAGAGATTCCTGAGTCTATGGCAACGGACAAGAAGGATGGATTAGCAGAAGAATTACAAATCCTCTCTAATTTTCTCGGGGAAAAATTAAAAGGTTATTGCTTGGCAGATTTAATTAACCTCGATTGGCGGCAAATCGAGCGAGAATTTGCCCGTTATACCCATTTTCTCCAACAATTAAGCCAAGAAATCGGCGCTAGTCTCCAATCCACTGCCACCCCGGAGATTATCGTCCATGGTGTCGCTGAAGTCATTCGACAGCCAGAATTCGCCCAATGGCAACAAGTACAAATGTTACTGCATCTATTGGAAGCAGAACAGGATCGCCTTTTACCCCTGATTTTACAAAGACCAGAACCAGAAAAATCAGCTAAAAAAGTCAAAATCACCATTGGTTCCGAAAATCCTCTGGAATCCATGCGCCCTTGTACTCTTATCTCCGCTTTTTATAAACAGGGAGATACTCCCGTCGGTAGTGTTGGCATTATCGGACCGACGCGAATGTTATACGAAAATACTATTCCCCTGGTGGAATCCACCGCTAACTATCTCAGTGAAGCTATAAGTAAGTAGATATCCCCCGCAAAGGTTCGGGAATGGGACAATCGACAGTAAACTCTAAAATTGTCTCACCATCCCCCAAATAGCCAGAATTGGCAAAACAGAGCAACATCCGCACCAGCGCCACCCACACCTCCGCATCGAACTCCCAATCCTGTCCCCGACGCGCTCCACAGGCGATCGATTTTAGCGCCCAAAAATAACTATTTCTCACCACTGAACCGCCTTTTTTGTAAACCGGCACATCCTCATGGTGAATATAAAGAATATCATCTTTAGCGATCGCTCTCATCGGTGGCTAGGAAGGTTGCGGGAATTTTCAGCTGACTGTCCTAGATAGGGCTGGCTGAATAAATGTGAAATGTAGGCATGGTAAGGGTTTTGTGGCTTTTCTTGCGAAACAGGTGCAAGATTTTGAGAGAATCGTGCTTCAAAACCTGGCGTCTTCATCGGCCCGCGTCCTGTAGGGGCGAAGCATTCGGATAGAAAATCTACGGTTTCACCGATAGGTTATTGCCCGAATGCTTCGCCCCTACTTTTTCAGTTGACTGTCCTAGATAATAACATCTTTAGCGATCGCTTGGGTCGCGCCAGAAAACCCACTATAACATTTTTCTTTCTTTCTCACAAATATGAAGTATAATGTCATCGATAGCTAAACCGCACAAAAAATGAAATCCTATCCAGTAGAGTTCCGTCAGAAAATCCTCGACTGTTATTATAACGAACCCATCTCTCAAAGACAATTAGCGAAAAGATTCTGCGTAACCCTAAGTTTTGTACAAAAGCTTTTGAAACAATATCGAGACACGGGAGATGTTCGACCGAAGACTTATCGATGTGGACGTCATTTAAAACTCACGCCAGAACAAATGCTCGTCCTCGGTGAGTTAATTGAGGAAAATAATGACGCAACTCTAGCTCAACTATCGAAACTATTCCTAGAAAGAACTGGTATAGTGTTAAGTGTGGCGACAGTGGCAAGAATAGCCGAACGCTTGGGAATAACCCGCAAAAAAAACTATACAACCACCCGCAAAAGAGACAGAAAAACTACAACAACTTAGACAAGAATACAAAGGATAAAGTGCGGGATGTAGCCGTTAACGGAGGCAGGGGGCAGGAGGCCGTGAGATCAGTCGAACGTTCAGCCGAACGGGTGTAGAATGTAGAATAAGATTTCCCAGAAGCAATCTTTTTAATGTCTCATCGCTTCTATTATTTTCATGGTTTCGACGCTGACAGTACAGACTCTTTGTAATAAGTCAATTACTGTTTCTTTATAATCGTCGAAGCGATAGTTATTAAATCTTTCGGCGATGGTTTTATCTTTGGGTTTCTTTTCCTTATATTGATCTAATATCCATTCTAAGGCCGAACGATTACCGAGTTTATATTCCCAGGCAATTTTGGGAATATCTTGTAGGAAAGTGATATCATCGAGGTTGATAGAATTTTTTTCTCGGTCAGCTTTTAGTTTAGTTTTCGGTTTGAGGTTATTATTAGTATCAATGCGGGTTAGTGGGTAGGGTGCGACGGTTTCATAGTTGATATGTAATTCCATTAGTTTGCTTCCCCATTCTACCCATTGAGAGAAGTTATCATAAAAAGGAAGTCGGGGAAATTCTCGCTTAAGGTTTAATTCATATTTACTGCGATATTCCGGGTAGTGAAGGACTGCATAAGTGTAGTGGAAGATATCGAGTTTGGTGATGGTTTTATCGTTGTAATGTTTTTGGAATTGCTGCAATCCCCAATCGGTGATATTGTCGATGCGGTTTCCTTCTTTGTCGTAGCGGTAGAAGGGGAGACAAAGTGTATCACCAATGAAATGATAATCAACCGGACAATTAGAGGTTAAAACTTGAAAAGGTTTAGATGACGGAACGCCTGAAAAATAAATAACACTATTAATATAATCAAATTTTTGCCCAAACAATTCTGCATGATAGTTAGTTAGACGATCATTTAAGATAAAATCAGCATAAAAAAAGCTTTTTACAAAAGGTCTGTACAATTGTCTAATTATATGTTTTTCTGTAAACTCTGTTGTCTTTAGAGCCTTCAAATGATTCTTGAGTGCTTCGCTCCACTTAATTGTATAATCAACAAAATTGTCTATATTTTCTTGAGTTTTAGCTGTCTTATACTTGTTGACATTTTCATTATATATTTCAACAAAAAACTTTAATTTATCAATCAAATAATTATGACTAAAATCATACACCCATTCATCTCTATTACTTTTTATCCCATTTGTATATAACTTAAATATTGCCACTTCATGAATTTGATCTTTGGATAGCTTAGTGTTTTTGTCAACGACAGGTATCAAGTTATTAAAATCATTATCTGATTGTTCAATCCAATTATGTTTTTTATCTGGGATGATATGCTCAAAATCAAGCTGATTAAGTTTTGTCGATGACAAAAACTCTAATTTTTGCGATGCTGTATCCAATTCAGGACGGCGAGTATATAAAATTTGACAAGGAAGATTATTACTTTCTCGCTTCACCATCAAACTAATCGTCACCCCCGTCTGAATACCGAAAACATTATGAGTTGTCCCTGAAAGTTTAGGATTTTTCCTGACATTACCACCTAAATCAATGATATAAATTTCACTAAACTCATTCTCTACTACTTTTCTAAAACCGTCAAATGTCCTCGCATCGATAAAAGAAGAGTTAGTAATAAAAGCTATTATACCATTTTCACCTAACCTATCTGTAGCCCAACGAAAGAAGCGAGAATACATATCATATAGCTTTGTCTTCTGCGCGGTACTCTCTTCGATGTAAGTATCCTTAATGCGCTTATCAATAGCAGGATACTTCCGATTTTTATTATTGTCATTCTCATTTTGCTGATTAGCATTATAAGGAGGATTACCAATAATTACAGAAATATTGCGGTCATTTTGATTTTGAATGCGTTGGGTATTCTCCACCGACATGGCAAACAAATCCATCTGCTTGAGATGAAAAGCAGCATGGTCCAGGGTATCCACAAAACAGATATGCTCAAACTCTTCATACTCACCCATCTTCTGCTTATAGGTGAACTCAATATTCAAATTAGCAATATAATAAGGCAGAATTGCCACCTCATTACAGTGCATCTCATGCTTATACTTGTACCGTAACTTATCCTTCGGTAAATACTCAATTAACTCCGTTACAAAAGTTCCTGTCCCCGTCGCCGGATCTAAAATTTCTACTCCTGGATCCGCCAACAACTTCCTAAAATGCTTGTGGACTAAATAATCGACACTTTCAATCATAAAACGGACAATTTCATTGGGTGTATAGACAATTCCCAACCGGTCCGCCGCTTTCGGATTGTATGCTTTATAAAAATTCTCATAAATCGCCTTGAGAAACTTCTGCTTCTCGTGGTGATTGTAAATATTCGCCGCTGTCCGCCGAATTACCGCATAATAACGTTCAATAGTCCCTAAAGTATTGCGCTTAGTATTACCAGTAAAGAAAGTTTCAATCACTCCCTGTAATTCCCTGGCGATATTATTTTCCCGGTGAAACTGAGACTCATTAAAAATATTGATAAAAATATCCTCTGTCAGGATGTGCTGAATAATCATCTCTCGCACATCTTCCAGACTAATTTCTGGATTGATTGACTTGCGACAAATCTCTAAAAATTTGTCCCGCGCTGTCACAAAATTCCGATTCGTCTCCGATTGCAACGCAATTAAACCCCGCAACGCTTCCAAAATTGTTGGTAAATCTTCCTTAAAACTATCAATCGCCTCTCGAAAATCGTTAACTTCTGGACGTACATAATTAATAAAAGCATTAATAATCCCATCCAAAGCCTCATCATCGCGCATCGAGACGCGCAGTCTTTCCTCTCCTCCTTGAATTAAAACCGCCGTCTGGGAGTCTTCAAATAAAATATTGTCATTAGGGTAGCCTTTCGCTAACTTTTTCTCAATTTCCTCATCTAAATTATCGTATTGATCCTTACTTTCCCAATATCCCCAATCTAACCGCAAAGCATCCTTTACCGTCCCGTCAGGATAGACAACTTTTCCCGACTTAGTGCGATAATCCAACTCCGGAATTAACAAAAAATCCCGCGCCTTGCAATAGTCATTTAACAAATTCTGAAAAGCGACTCTAATCGAAGTTTCCTTGCGACTGCCGCCATATTGGACAATCTTCTCAACTTCCGCCTGATACTGGCTGATTAATAATCTAGACATGGGCTTAGAGGAGGTAAATTAAGTAGTTATAATCAAATAGAAGATAGATTTTGGACTCTGATCCCCCCTGCCCCCCTTGATAAGGGGGGTGCCGATAGGCGGGGGGATCTACCCTTGATAAGGGGGGTGCCGATAGGCGGGGGGATCTACCCTTGATTGTCTTTAATCGGGATGACAGGATTCGAACCTGCGGCCCCTTCGTCCCGAACGAAGTGCGCTACCAAGCTGCGCTACATCCCGAAAGTTTTTAGCTAAATTATCATAGCATATTCGGCCTTGAGTGGGTCGAGACTTGCTAGGATATTACAGATATAGGCAAAAATTATCGGAGTAGTTCAGGCGTGACGGTCAAACCAGAGTGGTTACGGGTAAAAGCACCGCAATGGCAGCGAGTCGGCAGTGTTAAGGAAGTTTTACGCGATTTAGGCTTAAATACCGTTTGTGAGGAGGCTTCCTGTCCCAATATCGGCGAATGTTTCCACGCGGGGACGGCTACCTTTTTAATTATGGGTCCTGCTTGCACTCGCGCCTGTCCTTACTGTGATATAGATTTTGAGAAAAAACCGCAACCTTTAGACTCCACGGAACCCCTGCGACTAGCGGCAGCAGTGCAACGTCTCGATCTTAATCATGTAGTGATCACTTCTGTCAATCGCGATGATTTGGCTGATGGTGGCGCTAGTCAATTTGTCCGTTGTATCGAGGAAATTCGCCGCATTTCCCCAAAAACCACCATCGAAGTGCTGATTCCCGATCTTTGTGGCAATTGGCAGGCTTTAGCTTTAATTCTTGCCGCTAAACCTGAAGTTTTAAACCACAATACCGAAACTGTTCCCCGTCTCTATCGTCGCGTGCGTCCCCAGGGTGATTACCAGCGTTCTCTAGAATTATTGCAGCGCGCTCGCGCCATTGTTCCCGCTACCTACACAAAATCGGGCATTATGGTGGGATTGGGGGAAACCGACGAGGAAGTGCGGCAAGTGATGGATGATTTACGGGCCGTCGATTGTGATATTCTCACCATCGGGCAGTATCTGCAACCATCGCCAAAACATCTCGGTGTGCAGGAATTTATCACCCCTGAACAGTTCCACGCTTGGCGCGAATATGGGGAATCTCTGGGATTTTTACAAATTGTTGCGAGTCCCTTGACAAGAAGCTCTTATCATGCTGAACAAGTCAGAGCCTTGATGAATTTGTACCCGCGAGAGTCTTGAGATGGGGCAGCAATTGCTGAAAAGCTCGTCCTCGATGGCTAATTTTTCTTTTTAATTCGGGAGACATTTCCGCAAAGGTTAAAGCGTATTCGGGAACATAAAAAATCGGATCGTAACCAAAACCACCCTCACCCCTAGGACTGGTGAGAATTTCTCCCGTGCAGATTCCTGTGGCGCTCAAGGCAATCTCACCATCGGGACGTGCGATCGCAATTACACAGACAAAACGGGCCGAGCGATCCTGATTATCTCCTAATTCTCTGACGAGGCGATCGATTCTTTCTCGATCATTTTTACCATAGCGGGCCGAGTAAATCCCCGGGGCATTTCCTAACCCGGTTACTTCCAATCCCGAATCATCAGCGATCGACCATTCTCCCAATGTTAGGGCAATTTGAGCAGCTTTTAAATAAGCATTTTCGGCAAAAGTCGCCCCGGTTTCCTCTATCTCTAAATCATCGGGTTTTAACTGCAATTCTAGGTCAATATCAGTTAAGTATTCCCCTATCTCTGCTAATTTACCCGGGTTACTCGTGGCTAGAATTAATTTTTTCATCGAAAATAATCGGTTTGAAACCCCGGCCTTTTAGGACGGCTTGACGTTGAGAATATTTCACTATACACTAAAGCTACAGTAAAAACTTTTAACTCCCTGACTGCTTTGGATCGGACGGACATTTCCCCCTGATTATTGCGAGGATTAAAGTTAAGTAGGGAGGCACAATTATTTGTAGGATGGGTTAGCGGTAGCGTAACCCATGCGGGCGTTGGGTTTCATGCTTCAACCCAACCTACGTTCATCTTATATTTAATTCCACCCACCCACCTCAAAGACAAACATATCAAGGAAGTACAAATACATCCAAAATACTTGACTCGCTGGTTTGACAGCAATTGTCTTTTTGAAGATGAAAAAATAGAAACATCTCTTGACTCCGAAAAAGCGATAGCTATGTTGTTAAGGAAGGCAGTAGTCAGGAGATTATTTTATTTATTCCCCCCACACCCAACACCCTACACCCCACACCCTACACCCCACACCCTACACCCCACACCCCACACCCTACACCCCACACCCCACTCCCTACACCCCACACCCTACACCCCACACCCCACACCCTACACCCCATCACCTCATCCATGACACCAGATAGTTTTCGCGTCAGTTTTGCTCCCTTATCTTTGCAGGAAGTATATCAATTAGCCGATGATGGGGCTAATGGTGCTATTGTACTAATGAGTGGCACTGTACGGGAGCAAACCGACGGTAAACCGGTTATTTATCTTGATTATCAGGCCTACGAACCCATGGCGATCGAGGTTTTCCGGCAAATTGCTCGGCAAATTCGGCAAACCTGGCCCGATACCAATCGAGTTGTCATTCACCATCGCACCGGTAAGCTACAAATCGGGGAAATTAGCGTCTTAGTAGCGGTGGGTTGTCCCCATCGGGGGGAAGCTTTCGCAGCCTGTCGTTATGCTATTGATACTCTCAAGCATAATGCCCCCATCTGGAAAAAAGAATACTGGTCTGATGGTTCTAGTCAATGGGTTAGTATTGGCGCTTGTGAAACGGCCCATTAGGTCTAATAACGCAAAATTAAGGCAATTTTTTGGTAATCGTTCAAGGAATCTTCATCGACTAAAGCTACACGTCCTCCCTTGGCCAATACCACTTCGATAATTTCATCCACTGCATCATCGATTACCTCCGTACCACCGACGTTTTCCACCAGTATCAAATCACCGTTTTCGCTTAAAACTGCGGGTACATGGTAATTTTTATCCACTAATAACAATTTTCCTCGACCTTCCTGCGCTAAACGCCACACTTCTCCCAGGGTAGAGATAACTTTTTGAGCGCTGACTGCTGCGTCCAAAGCTTGCAGGGCTTCAGTTTTTTGAGTCTGACGCACTGAATGCATAATCGGCAATACTTGTGGAATTAATTCTGACAGTGAGGTTTTGTCAAAATTGCCGGTTAAAGTGCCAACAATTGCTGATGTGTACTGTGAAACTTCTTGAAAGAAGGAAATTTGACGAACCACTCCACCCACAATCAAAGGGGAAGAATCATCAATGTCAATGTATTCACTCAGAGCATTATCTACCTGTTGGAAAAATCGCCGGATTCTATCATCTAGATAACTGGTATCGGCATCAAAGGGCAGTGGTGCGGTAGCCCCCGGTCCAGTCATTTCTAAGGGAAAATTTTGATCGCGAATTTCTTCGAGAGTTTCTCCTGTAGCTGAGATTAAACGAGTAGAACCCTGACTTAATAGTAACAGCCAATAGGGTTGTTCTCGATGTAATCCATAAACTAAATCCCGTGTGGCAAAGGTTTTATCGATGACAACTCTTGCCTGGACAGAAAAAGGCAAGTTATAAAGCTTGGCAATATCCGGACCAATATAGATAGCTAATCCATCTAGAGTATAAGGATAATCTATTTCAGCCACTAGACTATCGAGGCGATCGAACAAAGGTTCGATTTCACGTTTAGAGAATTCTGCCGATAATCGGCGCTTTGCTTCATCGACCAAATTTTTAACGAGAATAGGGTCTTGTTTGTTATCCGGTGAGGTGCGATGGGTAGGTAAGAGAATGGAAAGGGCGGGTATTTGAGTTAGGGATTGTAGTTTCTTAAGTTCTTGACGAGTAATCATTGATTTTAGCTTGATTGATAGGGTTAAGGAGCTAAAAATACTGGCTTTATCCAGATTTTCTCGATTTCTTCAGTATTCCAGCTAACATTTTAGGGAAAAAATGTAATTATATCTAGAAAATTAAGAATTTATACTGAATTGCTTTGGCAGAGATTGAGGGAATTTTTAACCAGAAAACTAGGAATATTATTGATTTATCGATCGTCCACCATCAGGACAGAAAATGTTCAGGATGGGTTATTTACCCATCCTCGGAATAATTAGGCCGCTATGGCGGTTTTTTCCGCTGTTAATGCCTCTTGGCGTTGGAATTCGGCTAATTGTGCCGTAATTTCATCCCGGACAATCTGACGGTATTCAAGGAAATGCTCGTTGTGGGCGCAGACAGTGATATAGTGTTCGGCATTGGCGGGATTATGGCGCAAAATACCGAATAAATTCTGCCAGAATTTCCAGCGAGTGGACCGTTTAAAGCCCTGTCGCCAGATAATTACCGCTAGGGCATAGAGATCGGCCCGTCGAGGCAGTTTAAAGGCAGGTTTCGCTTTAGGTGCGCCTAATTTCAGGAAACAGCGATAGGTGCGATCAAGAAATACCTCCGGATCGTACAATTTCCAGAAGGCTTCAATATATTCCGTGGCAATATCTTCGATCGGCCGGGTGGGAACGAAATTCATCAGGGTACTTTGGTTAATGTCCTGTTTCCCCGTTAATCTTAGTCGTCCTTCTTTTTCCAAGCGAGTCCATAGGGCGGTATTGGGTAAAGCTTGTAACATTCCAAATAGAGCCGTGGGAATGGCCGCTTCTTCGACAAAATTAATAATGCGATCGGCCGCTCCTTTTTTCTCGCCATCAAAACCGATGATAAATCCCGCCATGGGGCGCAATCCGGCTTTAATAATCTTTTCTACCGTCTCGGTTAAGGAACTACGGGTATTTTGGAATTTTTTGGTTAATTGTAAACTTTCTTCGTCGGGGGTTTCAATACCTAAAAAGACCGCATCAAAGTAACAATCGACCATCATTTCCATTAATTCGGGATCGGCGGCTAAATCTACCGATGCTTCCGTGTTAAACCGGAAAGGATACTGGTGTTCTTCTTGCCAAACTTTTAATTCTTTGAGGAGTAATTTAACGTTGCGCTTGTTGCCAATAAAATTATCATCCACCATGAACACGCCCCGGCGCCAACCTAACTCGTAGAGATAATCTAATTCTTTTAATAATTGTGCGGGGGTTTTGGTGCGGGGTTTACGACCGTAGAGAACGATAATATCGCAAAATTCGCACTGGAAGGGACATCCGCGCGAGAATTGTACCGACATGGAATCATAAGCTTCAAAATCGAGCAGATCGTAGCGTGGGATCGGGGTAATTGTCACATCGGGTTTTTCTGTGGTGCGGAAAACACCTTTAGTTTCTCCTTTTGCCAATGCTTCCACAAACATCGGGATGGTGATTTCTCCCTCATCGAGAATCAGAAAATCAGCCTCGGCCACTTCGTGGGGGATAGAAGTGGGATAGGGACCACCCACGGCCACCAGTTTACCCCGTTGCTTGGCTTCGTGAATTTGTTCGATTAAATCTTGACGTTGCACAATCATGCCCGAAAGAATCACTATTTCGGCCCAGTCCCATTCTGCTTCTGTCACCGCACGAATATTGCGATCGACCAGTTTAAATTCCCATTCCTGCGGTAAAATCGCCGCCACCGTCACCATACCCAGGGGAGGAAGTAAGACTTTGCGATCGACTAATTCCAGAATTTTGTTATAAGACCAGAAAGTCGGCGGAAAAACGGGATAAATCAGTAAGGCGCGCATATTCACTCCTCGCTCGATGGCGATCGATTCTTGACCTTTCGCTTGATTGTAATCTTTTTCGGTCAGGGATGGGAAAACCGTTATTTAGCCCTAGAACTAGGATCAGGCTTGTTTTTCGGCCGCCATGCCCACCCTTGACCCTGCCCCCATAAAAGTTTATGGTCAACATTAATAAAATTTATGTAAACAAATGTTGCATAGTCTGGGAAGTTATGTTACATTTAATATCAAGCACTTGAATCAAATGCAATTTTATTATAGGAAGGCAATTCACCATGGATAAGCAAGAAAACAAACTCGGCTTCACCGCTTTCGCTGAAAACTGGAATGGTCGTTTAGCCATGCTCGGTTTCGTTATTGGCGTAGCTACGGAATACTTAACCCACAAAGGTATCCTTGCTCAATTAGGCTTAATGTAATTTCAGCCTCGATTGCTGTGCATCTACAATCGTCTTGAATAAATTATCAAAAAAGGGAGGAGCATCGCTCTTTCCCTTTTTTAGTTGCAGGTTGGGGATGGGGGAGTGGGGTGATAGGGAAGTGGGGTGTGGGGTGTGGGGTGTAGGGTGTAGGGTGTAGGGTAGTTGATGTACTGGAAAATCTCTCAAGTAACCTTGTTTGAGAATACTTGTCGGCAATTCCTGTCTATGGTTAATTAAGAAAAATAAACTGTAGCGAAATATACTGTTTTTTCATGTTCTAATGGGGATAGATAGGGGGAAAAAAATCATGTCGAAATCACTCTTTACCGATGCCAGCAGTCGCCTAGAACGCGCCCTTAAGTATGTCTCCATTTCCGATGATGCGATCGAGCGGTTAAAATATCCCAAAGCTAGTCTCAGCGTCTCCATACCCGTCCGTATGGACAACGGCACTTTAAGAATCTTCCAAGGCTACCGCGTCCGCTACGATGACACCCGCGGCCCCGGCAAAGGAGGGGTGCGCTATCATCCCAACGTCAGCATTGATGAGGTGCAGTCCCTAGCCTTTTGGATGACCTTTAAATGCGCCCTGCTGGATTTGCCCTTTGGTGGGGCTAAGGGCGGCATTACCCTCAATCCGAAAGAATTGTCAAAAGCCGAGTTAGAACGCCTTAGCCGGGGCTATATCGAGGGTATAGCCGACTTTATCGGTCCCGATATCGATATTCTTGCCCCCGATGTCTATACCAACGAGATGATCATGGGTTGGATGATGGACCAGTACAGCATCATTCAGCGTAAAATTAGTCCGGCGGTGGTGACGGGGAAACCTTTAACCATGGGAGGCAGTCGTGGCCGCGATACGGCGACGGGAACGGGAGCTTTTCATGTTATTCATTCTCTTTTGCCGAAATTAGACAAAAAACCCGCTAATACTACCGTAGCCGTTCAGGGATTCGGTAACGCTGGGGCCGTAGTGGCGGATCTCCTCGCCAAAGCCGGTTATCAAGTGGTGGCGGTAAGTGATTCCCAGGGCGGCATTTATCGGGAAAAAGGCCTAGATATTGCCAGCATTCGTGAGTATAAACAGGAACATCGCGGAATTACTGCTATTTACTGTGAGGGTACTGTGTGTAATATCGTGGAACACGAGGCGATTAGTAATGAAGAATTATTAGCCCTAGATGTGGATGTTTTGATTCCGGCTGCCCTAGAAAACCAAATTACCGCCGAAAATGCCGATCGCGTGCGGGCAAAATATATCTTTGAAGTGGCCAACGGTCCGACTACCTCAGAAGCCGATCGCATTTTAGACTCAAAAGGGATTCTCGTTTTCCCCGATATTTTGGTTAACGCCGGTGGGGTAACGGTGAGTTATTTTGAATGGGTGCAAAATCGCAGCGGTCTTTATTGGCGATTAAACGAGATCAATGAGCGCTTAAAAGAAAGAATGGTGACAGAAGCGGAAAAAGTCTGGTCTTTCGCCCAGGAGTTCGATATATCTCTGCGTAACGCCGCCTACGCCCAGGCCATTGCTCGTCTCGGAGAAGCCCTAGATGCCAAGGGAACCCGCGATTATTATCAAAATAAGACGGGAGCATAAAAGCCACAAACATTATATGCAAGCTAAAACTGGCGGTTTTTATTCCCCTAATTGCCAGGTTATCTCTTCACCCGCTCGTAACGGCACCAGTCCGGATTCGGGAAATGGCAATTCATCGGGAATGCGCCAAGGGGTTTTGGTTAAGGTGATTTGTTTGGTATTTCGGGGGAGTTGATAAAAATCTGGACCGTGGAAGCTGGCGAACCCTTCTAGTTGCTCAAGCGCATCGACGCTCTCAAAGGCTTCTGCGTACAACTCTAGGGCGTGCAGGGCTGAATAACAACCCGCACAGCCACAGGAACTTTCTTTGCTGTAGCGAGAATGGGGCGCGCTATCGGTCCCTAGAAAAAACTTGGGATTGCCCGATGTTGCCGCTTGCAAAAGTGCCAAACGATGATCCTCTCGTTTCAAAATCGGCAGGCAATAAAAATGAGGACGAATGCCACCGGTAAAGAGAATGTTTCGGCTAAATAATAAATGTTGGGGCGTAATTGTGGCGGCGACATTGTTGTTAGCAGATAGAACAAACTTGACCGCATCAGCAGTGGTAATGTGTTCAAACACCACCCGCAGCTTGGGAAATCTTGTTATCAGTGGGATTAAGTGCTTCTCAATGAACACTTTCTCTCGATCGAACACATCAATATCACCATCGGTAACTTCTCCGTGCAGTAGTAGCGGCATATCTACCTGCTCCATCGCTGCCAAAACGCCATCGCACCGACGAAGGTCCGTCACCCCCAAGTCGGAATTAGTTGTCGCACCGGCCGGGTAGTATTTCACCGCTTTGACAAACTGGGAGGCTTTCGCCGCCACGATTTCTTCGGGACTGGTATTATCGGTGAGATAGAGGGTCATCAGTGGCTCGAACTGTTGACCCTCTGGAACTGCTGCCAGAATGCGCTCGCGATAGGAGGCAGCATCAGCCACCGAGCGCACTGGTGGCTTTAAATTCGGCATGATAATGGCACGGGCAAACTGACGCACCGTATGGGGTAGAACCGCTTTCATTGCCTCACCATCGCGGAGATGAAGGTGCCAGTCGTCGGGTCGAGTCATTGTGAGTCTTCGCATTGTTTAATCATACTACGGTTAGGGTTCCCACCTCACCCAAGATAACGGAGGCAGGGGGCAGGAGGCAGGGGCAGGAGGCAACCCTACCCCCTTGCCCCCCCGATGTCGGGGGGGTTGGGGGGGGAAATTCAGGTAATCTAAGGATAGGCAGTTAAAATGCGTCTTAAGTAGGGAGGCAAAATTATTTGTAGGATGGGTTAGCGGTAGCGTAACCCATGCAGGCGTTGGGTTTCCTTGGGTCAACCCAACCTTGTATATTGAGAGAGGTGGTAGACCGTCCCAACCTTGGTCGGAAAAGACCGCTTCGTAGCAAGGGTCACCACCATAATCTCCCTGACAAAACTCGAACAGTCGCCGG